>CAMWQV010000291.1 GCA_947176425.1 uncultured Clostridia bacterium | reverse complement strand
CTCGTGGGGTTGGCTATGTGTATTAGATACATCTATTTCCTATTTTCGATCATATATAAAGTCAAATGTTTAAAAACTTTGAATAGCGGAAATGCAAGAGATGCCACACTCCGGAGAAAGAAGGGGTGTGCAATGTGGTTATTTGCCTATCTGTCCATACTACCACTATATCTGTTCTCCCCTTTGGCTGGATCGTCAAACACCCTAATTGTCGATATGGCGAAGATCTATCTGCAGTATGAGACACTCTTCATTGCAGCTACGTTTGTAGTGCTGATTTATTCCATAATGAGCAAGCGAACCTGGCAACATATCCGTATTTTAGATCGAATTACAATTCTATTAATTTGGGCTACAGTTCTAAGTACGATACTTGCCCAGCAGATAGATTCTCTCTGGATCGCAAATTTGATCTGTTTTACTTTTCTAGGATTGATATGTTTGCAGATATGGGACTGGTGGGAAAATTTTCATCCCACCAATGATTCTTCCCATAATTCAAATGGTTTCCAGCCTGTAAAAACATATGAGCAACTATTCCAACAACAAAAACAGTTAGCAGATAGATTGGTAGACATGATACGTAGCCAAGATGTCAATGAACCACTGTCCATCTGCGTGACTGGAAAATGGGGCTCAGGGAAAACATCTCTCGTAAATGGAGTCATCGACAAATTAAAGGAAGAGAATTCCCCTAATCAGTACGAAAGTTTATACATCAACACAATGGACTTGGACACACTCTCTTCACTGTTTACTTATGTATTTGCTCGTATTCGCACTATCTTAAAAAATCGCGGGGCATACGTTGGAATTGGGAGTGAGTATAGAAGATTCCTCACAGCCGCTATTGGCAAAATTACAGATGGTTCCATTGCTACCCTACTGGAGAGTCGAATATTTCCTTCTTCCGATGACTACCGTGTCCAGATGAAGGACCTAGAGGAGTGTATTTCCGCTGTTTTAGGCAAGGATAAAATTCTTGTGGTTGTAGACGATGTAGAACGATGTGACGTAAAGAAAGCACAACAATTTATCTGTTTTATTAAAGAAATTGCCACACTTCGAAATTGTGTGACAATTTTCCTCACAGATTATGAATATCTGAACCAACGTCAAGGCATAAGCACAACGGAGGATTCGGATGAGCTGAAGAAAATAAACTATTTCTTTTATGATAAATTTTTTAATTACAGGGTAGATGTTCCTCCAATCGATTTTGATGTGGTCGTGGAGTGGTTGGAGCAAGGAGTGCGGGAAAAAGCAAAAGAATTAAGATTTCGTCTACCATCTGAATTGTTTGGAGTATTTGAAGGGAAACTACAAAATGCGATTAGGAAATGCCAAAAACAAGTGGAAACAACAGACAGCAATAAAGGAACCTTACAGGCCCATGTCGATAATATGGAACGATTGTGTGTGCAATTTCGCAGCAATCTCGCATTGCCGCGCACAGCCGTCAAATATTATCATGCAATAGAAAATGGGTATTCAAACTTGAGTCGCAAATATGTAAAAAACGGTGTGCTAGAAGAAAAAACCTCCCAGTTTCTTTCATTGATCCGTTTCGATGAGATTCTCTTTCTGCTTGCTTATGCAGATGTCTGCGCTCCATATGAATTTTTATGTTTGAAGCAAAAGGGAATAGACTATTTGCAGTGCTGTGTTGATATTAAAGATGATATCAGGCAACTTCTCAAAGAAATGGGGGAAGACCTATTCTATAGTCACGCACATCTTTATACTACAGAAGATCAACGTTATCGATACAGTGAAGCAGCATTGTTTACAAAAGCTTATCTGAATGGGGATCTCCCAAAACAGGTAAATGGGTTCTCTAGTAGGGATGAAATGTGGCTCCATGCGATTAAAAACAACAACAAGGAGACGATAGAAGTTTTCTGGACCGAGATGGTTCAGATGGTGGCCCAAAACTTTGCCTGGAGAAATCCGAAAGAAGGGGAAGAATATTTAGATTTACTATTTTCCTTTGCAAAAGAGAATTTTCTTAGCTCTCCTGGGGGAATTGAAAAAATCTTTACAATTTTCGATAGGACACAACGTAACGAACAGTTCTTTTCATCTCATATAGCGGTAATGAAACTCTTTTGGGAGAAATTTAAAGATGTCCTAGTAGGTTGTTCTGAAAAGAATGTGGCGTTGTTGGAGCAATTTTCGCCTACATATTTCTGGCATCGCACATCGCCGATTTGTAGCGCCGGCATTTATATGGCTCCAGCCATACGTAGCAAGTCTCAAAATTTTCTGCAAAAAACAAATAGCGCAAATGAAATTATGTTGTCCAATAACGCCCCTACCGACAATCTTAAAAAACTGCTGGGCAAAGTGTTGAACGAAATATTATCAATTGAAACCCCACCTAATGATGATGTCTTTTTTCAGCTTCATTTTCTTGTAAAAAAAGAAGAGGAATATATGGCCGAGAAAGAACTGTTGCAGTATGATGACATAAAAGACCAGCTCCAATTGTTGAAAACTTCTGTTGAAGATATGGAGTGCTTTCTGGCATTATTGAACATGGTTAGGGAAAATATGATTCCAATCAGTGATTTTTCTTCAGTCACAATGTTGGACTTCGATAAAGCTATACAGCAGTTCAAAAATGCATTAAGTGCCCCTGGTGCTGATAAAGATACATCACTACGCATGAATCTTCAGGAATTATTCAATGTGATACGGTTTGGAGATGTAAAGTTGTCCAACCGACAATATGACGAGTTGCAAAATATTATTACAGAAAGTGAAATATTATATGGCAATATGCCTTATTGGAGAAAAATTCTGGTGGACCATCGAGAGGAAAGTAAAACTGAAACCTCTTCGGACGACGTGGCACAGGATTAGAAGCTTAGTCATGAATAGGTCGATCGGATTAAGCGTCAGGAGTGTACAATATGCTTCATCTGTCTCTAGTTTCTTAGTGAACTTGGTAATAGCATTCTCCCACAAAGTTCGCTATACTTAACTTACAAACTGTACCTGCACATCCTGCATGCGGAAATATTTGTATGTATCCACTTCAATGGATTCTCACATTGATTGCATCCAAAAGCCGACATGTTGAGAATTTTGTCGAGGATGCAGAGCGGGTCTTTCGGTTCATGCATAAACAGATAGATACTACCGCTGTGGCGGGGGTGTAGCAAATTGATGGCTAACATTTTGGTGCTTCCGCAATTATACCGTAACATCCAGCACCCCCTCATGTAGGCAGTACGCCAACAAGTTGCTCTGAGAAGGGCTTGCTGTTTGTGAATAGCAGATGGCAAGCTCTTAAGTTTTGACTTCAGGAGATAGTCTGGCTTCGATAGCGTTGCATATTTATTCTTAACATGCTGTCCAGCTATTACAACAAACGAACTCCGCACAGAAAAATATAGAAAATCTGTAGAAATAGAGGTGCTGAGAAACAGAGGTATTTCTCAAAAGCCTGCTATATCAATACTTTCCTCTGGCAGTCTTCTGGTAACCACTCGATTTTGAATCGGATGAATTGCAAAATTTGAGCGTAGAAAAAGTGTAGACAGGCATTATTCAGACTCAAAAAAGCAGGCGTACCAACGGTTTCAAGGATTCTGACCTACACGATTTGAGTCATGTGGACTAGAGGATTTTAAGAGAAGTTAAGAGACTTTGAGAACTACGAAATCCTTTGATTCCAATGCTTCAGGCGCAAAAATGAAGTCAGCCGTTTCTGGCGTAGAACAGCGTTTTCACTCCAAAGTGTAGAAAAAACGTAGAAACGCCCAAAACCATACAATGCAAATCGCTCCAGACCGTAGATACAAACCCCAGCGGTTTGCCTGCCCTCGACAGTACAGCAGAGGACCATTCCAGATGGACGGAGCGACCCTCTGCTGTCTTATTGTTCTGCTATCGTACATCTACATAGCGTTCTAAAAATTGCGCCGGTGTTAATATTTCAGGATGCTCCACATCTACCTCTGAAAAATCTTTGTCACCGGTAATCAAGACATCTACGCCATCCTGGATTGCAGTATAGAGTACTGGATAGTCGTTTATGTCCCGTATCTCAAAAAGACCCTGTTCCATCTCCTGCGGTGTGTATGCCAACTCAAAACTCATAGTGGCCAAGAGACAGTCTACTGCTTGGAACTTTCCTGGGAATTTTCTCTTGACCACATACAGCAGCTCATCCACAACAAAAGATGAGAGAACCAGCCGGTGGTCTTCAAAAATAGACTGCATCATCCTGTTCATCCGTTCACCAGGAAAAAGCAGCGCAGAAAGCAGCACATTGGTATCCAGCATTACCCGCATTTTAGCCTCCCTGAC
>CAMWQV010000290.1 GCA_947176425.1 uncultured Clostridia bacterium | reverse complement strand
CTGCAAATCCACACAGTGAAACCACTTACTGTTTCGTTTCCGAAAGGTCGGCTGTCGGTTGTTACCGGCGTGTCTGGTTCCGGCAAGACCACTCTGGTTCTGGAAAGTTTGATCCCTGCGCTGGAAGCGAGTATTGCCGGGAAGAAGCTGCCCAGCCATGTGCAATCTATCGAGGCGGACGGCATCCGGCAGGTCAAACTGATTGACGCCACGCCGATCGGTATCAATGTGCGCTCAACAGTAGCGACTTACGCGAATGTGCATGATGAACTGCGAAAGGTCTACGCAAAAACGAAGGACGCGAAAGAGCAGGGCTATAAGGCAGGAGCTTTCTCCTATAATACTGGGGATTTACGCTGTCCAACTTGTGACGGAACAGGAATGATCAGCCTGGATGTGCAGTTTTTGCCGGATGTGGATATTCCTTGTCCCGACTGTAAAGGCTCACGTTACAACAAGCGGGCCTATGCTGTGAAGCGTGTTAAGCGAGACGGAAGTGCCTGTTCACTGCCGGAGCTGATGGCGCTGAGTGTGGATGAGGCACTCGCCGTCTGCGATGATATGAAGCCGGTTCAAAGCCGCCTGCAGGTGCTGCATGAGATGGGACTCGGATATTTGACCCTTGGAGAAGAAACGCCCAGTCTGTCCGGCGGTGAAGCGCAGCGTTTGAAGCTGGCAAGCGAGATGGGAAAAGGGCAGTCCGATTCCGTGTTTGTTTTCGACGAACCTACGGTTGGACTGCATCCTTTAGACGTTCAGACGCTGCTCATGGTGTTTCAGCACCTGATCGATCTGGGTGCAACAGTAATCGTGATTGAACATGATCTGGATGTGATCCGAAATGCGGACTATATCGTAGATATGGGACCGGGTGGCGGAAAGCATGGCGGGCAGATCGTTGCCACAGGAACACCCAGTGAAATAGCTCAAAATAAACAGAGCGTCACTGGTCGTTATCTGTGAGGACAAAGAGTGGACTGATTAAACCCAGGTGCCACGATGGGTGTAGGGATTTAATCAGTCCTTTGATATACGATTTTTCTTCTCAGCGTATAGCTGTATTTAGCAAGGACATCTGTCTTTTTATCATACCGGAGCTAAGGAGGAAAAGTGAGGAAAGCGAAAAACAACTTGCACAGATTCCCAAAAAACTTTATGCTTGCAGAGTCGCTTTCGGCCGGCGTTACTCTGCAATCGTTGTATGGCTACGGCGCTCCAGTTCATACAGAACCAGAGGGTCGCAGCAGCGTAGATAGGTCTTTACATCTATCTCTGCGTAATGGCTACAGGCAAAACAAATTTCTTTTCCCCAAAAACCTCGGTAAAGAAAATGAACTGCTTCAATCCGTAAGAATCTGTTGCCTTATGTTGGCGATATTGTTTTCAATAGAGATTTCTGCGTTTAGAAAAATAATCTGCTCATCAGGAAAATAATCTGGCAAACGTTTATATAGTCCAACTGCACTGCGCAGAAACTCGGTTTCTTCAAAAATATTACGATTTCCGCCTCTCGCTAAAATCCGCTTCAATAAAACGGCAGGGTTCTGGGGCAGCAGGATAAACACAATATCCGGAATGGGACAAGATTGATTTATTTCTATCAAATATGACGCATCTATACCTTGCAGTTGCTGATATGCCAAAGCGGAATATTTATATCGGTCGCATACCACAATTTCCCCTTTATTTAATGCGGGCTTGATAAGATTCATAATGTGTTCTTTCCGATCTTCTACAAACAAATCCGCAAACTTATAGATATCCTGGATATCCCCTGTGCGCATCATGCTACGGAGCTTTTGTCCCGCTTTACTAGAATATGTCGGCTCACAGGTATATATTGCGGGCGTACCCTCCTGGATAAGCTGGACAGCCAGTTGTTTTGCCAGGGTGGTCTTTCCGCTGCCGTCAGGGCCGTCAATTACAACAAACATAGGATATCTCCCTTACAGAATGTCATCGTCAAACAGACCAGACAAAATCGGATCATGATATACTATTATGTTTACTACTACATAAATCAAATTTGAGACCAGAATAAGTAAAAACATGGACTGCAGGATCATATTAAACGTTGCGGGATTGGCAATATAGGTTGAAACAGGATACATGAGCCACTCACTCCGATCTACGCAGAACACGAAGATGACCCATAGCAGGGCAGATATGATATTCCACTTTCTCCATTGGACATATATTTTTTTATGAATACTGTGAGAAGGTCGAACCAGAGTATTCATTGATAAAGATATAATCAAAGCCAGCCACCAAGTATCTGCCAGGAAAAGTTTTTCTAGGGGAAAGTATTTCTGCGCTTCCCCTAGCCTAGTTTTATCAATACCAAATGCCAGCGCAAAAGAAATCAAAAGGCCCAAGACGTATTGCCTGTTTCCCCTGCTGTGCTCATCTGAGGTATCAATAAAAATGTTTAACTCGCGGATATCGTCAAATGACTCTGGCCGGGGAAAAATATTCTTAGCTGCAATACGATACTTCTGGCGATAGCTAATCATTTCATCGTGAATCCACCTAAAAAAATTGACAGTGGTTTTATTAGCGACTGGATTGATTACATTGTCATACCGCTTGGAGGTATAGGGGGCTTTGGCGTCGGGTTTTATGGGGCAGTGACACAACTCATGAATATCACATTGACCCTGTACTCCCTTTTTCCACCAACTTGTTTCTGCGCAGGAAGATTCATGGTTGATAAATGATCTTACCGGCGGTGAAAAATACCATGTAAAGTCGGGGGCAATAAACTGAGTTGCCTTAGTCCTTTCTTTTTTGATGCAGAAATTGAAATTGTGATCGGTTAAACGATCTTTAAATTGGATGGTTGTCTTTACCCAGTTTAAAAGCTCTATTCCTTTACAAAAACGCTGTGGCTCAGGTACTGTGATACAGTAAGAGGCTCTCTCACTTCCTTCTTCCACATACCTGTTCCTTTTTGTTCCTTGAAGATTCACTTTTTCGCGGAAATAATTTTCGGGCTCACAATGGCCGGGAACGGCAAGCGAAAACATTTCGGGTTCTTGACATTTGTTTTTATCTTCGATCCAGAGAACGCTGCTCTGAGACATTCCCGCAAGCTTGCGTTTAATCTTTTTGTCTGGTTCTGTTTCGCCTGCCCCTGTAAATTCCCGGTATTTGGCTATCAGTTCCGTTTGATCGCTTTTCAGAACTTTACACTGTTTCCCCCAAACCTGCTGGATGCAGTTGATCTGGGTAAGAAAACCGTGCTCCTCGTCAGTTACATTTTCACTGATAATGGACAGGACGTCGTTGTCATCGTTGCCTGTTACCACAAATTCGAATTTAATACAAAATTCTTTCAGTTTGTCAAGCTGGCTGATATATTCTGTTTTTGGCTGTTTTTCCCCCTGACCAGACTGTGCCGCCACACAGGTATCATTGCTACTGCCCTGCGATTTTGTACCCAGATTATTATCTGTCTGTTCTGGGGCATTATAACCGCCTATCACGGTCGCAGTATAAATATGCAGTGATCTCCGGTTGTTTCCCACGAAAACCATCTGGAAAAATTTGCGCAGCATTACCGTTTTGACTAAATCGTCCGTTACATTACGTATACTGAACGTAACTGTCATATCTCATCATCCTTTTTGAGTTCTATCCAGTCAGAGAGTATCCGCTCCAAGCGTGCATATGCTTTTGGTGAGTTTCTCCGAAGAACGCCAATCGCAGAAATTTCAATATTTCTCATCTTTAATTCATGCTGCAGCGATTGAAAAAATATACCGCTGCGGGTCAGGGTTCCAGAATTTGAATAAATATGGTCAACTGCACAGGACGGGGAATTTTCCACACCCAGCATACAAAGAAACCTGTAGCCGCCCATTTCCATCTGCGCAATCTGCTCCGCAACCTTAACCGCCAAATCGCGGCAATGATCTGAATATCCGTCCAATTTCTCATAGTACTTAATGCCGTGCGGCTGACGATGCAGCCCCGTCTTAAACCCGTTAAACGTGGATTCAGAACAGGGCAGAGGAATGATATCCACGCCGTAACGCATCATCAAAGAGAGAAACGGATAGCCCCAATGGCTTCCGGGTTTTCGTTCAGCCTGAAGTCCGGGGGATAAAATACAAGGAGCAATCAATATGGCATATCTTTTCATCGATGTCCATTCCTTAACAGCTCACCGCAGACCTTTTACGCCGGTTCCGTCATGAAAACTTGAGCTCTTAGTTCTTGCATCGATTAGGCTCTGTAGCTGGGGCTTCATTTCGCTGTCGTAATATGCAAGAAGGCTCTGAATCTCCGCAGAGCTCAATTCATCTTTCAAGGGACAGCCAAGCCAGCAC
>CAMWQV010000289.1 GCA_947176425.1 uncultured Clostridia bacterium | reverse complement strand
GGGCTTGGGCGGGCCGGTTGGGTTAGGCGGCCCTTCCGTTGCGGAAGGCCGCGTTCCCGGCGAGGCGGCGGGTCAGGAGGTCGCGGGCGGTGGCGAATTCCTCTCCGATGAACCCCAGCCGGAGGAGCCAAGTCCTCATGGCGTACTTGGGGTTGTCGGTTTGCTGGGGCTTGGGGCTGGCGCTCTTGAGGCTCTTGGCCATCTGGCTGAGGGCCAGGCAAAGCTGGATGTAGCTTTTCAGCTGTCCGGCGTGGAGGCCGTTTTTCTTGCCGTCCGCGGGGGCGTCGAATTGGAAAAGGCGGAATTCAATCGTGCCCTTGGTGAAGGTGGCGTGGAGGTTGAGCATATGGTAGCGGCTCTCGTTGTAGTGGGCGCTGCGGCTGTCCCAGCTCCTGCTGTTGCAGGTGTACCAAACCTCGGCCAGGTCGGCCATCGTGGCGGGCTTTTGCCGGTTCAGCTTTTCCAGGAAGGTGGGGTTCACCGTCTTGCAGTAGTGGCTCATCCGGCCCCGGTCGAGGTTCAGCGCGTCCGCCAGGAGGCTTTCGTGGCTGGCCATGATGTTGGCCAGGTTCCGCAGGCTTTTGGCGTCGTGGCCGTTGGCCCCGATGTGAATGTGAACCCCGCACCCTCTGGTGGCGTCGCTCTTGGCGCCGGCCTTGCGCAGCCTCCGCACCAGCCCTTGCAAGGTTTCCATGTCGGCGTAGGTGAGGATCGGAGTGACCATCTCGCACTTCTCGCTGTCCGGCCCGTGGATGCTACCGTCCTTCTGGAATTTCCACTCGCGGCCCTGGGCGTCCCAGGCGGACCAGGCGCTGTAGCCGTTCCGGCGGGCGGTGTCCTGGTAGCGGCCGGTGCCGAAGAACTCGGCGGCCAGCTTGGCGGCCTTGCTCCGCTCGATGCTGTTCATCTCGACCTCAACCCCGATGGTCTGCTTCTTCATCTCGGCGACCTGGTTCATCAGCTTCTCGTTCATTGTGTTGTCCTCCGTTTGTTGTGTTTTCCTTTCGGTAGTGTATTAATCACTCTAAACGGAGATAATAGCAAGTTAATTCGAGCCATAAAGTACACAAGGATTTGCGGCCCGATTTGGTGTATTTACACCGGTTTTCCCGCTCCAATTCTGCGGCAGATGTCTTTGCCGTAGACCACGTTCAGGCCGCTGCCGTTGTCCCAGTGAACCATGACGGAGCCGGTGTCATCCACACCCAAAACCGTACCGAAGGTGCCGGTGGGCGGGGCCTGGGGATCATCCATCTGCACCAGCTCCACCCGGCAGCCTGCTGGGTACCCCCGGCGGACTTGCTCGACAGCCTCTTTACTCGGAAATTGCATCGTTGGGCGTCTCCCTTCTGGCCCCGGCCTTAAATGCACCGTTGCCGGTGAGATTGCGGAGCAGAATCTTCCGCTCCTCCTTGTACTCGGCCCCGATGAACCCCAGCCGAAGCAGGAAGCACCGGAAAGCGTACTTGTCGTTGTCCGTGTCCCTTTCCCTGGCGGTGATCCGCTTCTGGTTCCGGGCCATGTCGCAGAGCGCGGTGATCAGGTGCGTGTATGCCTTGACCTCCTCGCCGGTGAGTTCTCCGCTGAACCAGGGGAAGGAAACCTTGTCCTCTCCCACCTGGACCGGCAGGAGATCAATGCCCAGCGCCTTGCGGAGCAGCTTGCCCTTGGCGGCGATGAGGCTGTGGAGGTTGTTGAGCGCCTCCGGGGTGAAGCTGGCGGCGGGCATCTGAATGGTCAGCGTATTGCCCTCCTGTGCCGCACCGTTGGGGGCAGGTTCGCCGCCTGGCTCTCCGGCGGGTACTTCCTCGGCCTCGCGCTCAGCGCCAGAAATCTGGGCCACAAAGCCCATGTTGGCCAGCCGCTCGATGAGGTTCTCAATCTCCTCGCTGTCGGCCCGGTCATCGAAGGCGACGGCTCCGTTGCGGTCGATGACGAAATAGTCCACCTGGTAGGCGAAGCTGGGGGCGCCCAGGTACTTGGCCTCGGCCCCGGTGATGTCGGCGATGGCGGCGACCAGGGACTTGCGGTCCGCGCCGGTGCGGTTGTAGTTGATTGTCATGGCTTTCTGCCTCCTTGCTTTTGTTGCTCACATATTCGCTCTACATGGCCCAAATAGCAAGTTGTTTATTGGCCTGACTGTTACAAATTACTCGCCGCCGATTTGTGTAGACCACACAATGCCGCCTATTTGAATTTCATCGTATAGAAAGGCAGCACCTCCGGGAACTGAGCGGCGAACTCATCAACATAGCGGAAACAGGCACTGTTCCGTCCGTTGCTCTCAGCGAACTCCCAGAGGCTTTTCTTTTTGAAAAAGCTGGGCTGGTTGCACCACCGGGCGAGGGTGATGTACATTCCCCGATAGGGACTTTCGGAATATCGCGCATACCGCATTACATACGGCAGGCATCTGTAGCGCATCAGCATGGCGATCCGAAACAGCAGCTCGAAAATGTCCCGTTTCCAGAAATCGGCGTCCCAGGCTCCGGCCCGGTCATAGCCGCAGAAGCAGTAAAACTTCAGAACAGCGTTGGTGTGCTTTCGGGCCAGTTGCAATTTCTGCTCGATGAGCGCAGCGTCAGCCGCATCATCGAAAGCAAAGATGAAGTCGCCGTCATACCGGCTTGAAAACAGAGCTGCACATTTCTTGTCCGTCAGCAGCCGCTCGTCCAGACCCTGCTTGAATTGGAAGGGCCGCTGTGTCTGCTGAAGATCTGTCAGGAGGCCCTTCCAGTTGGAATGGCCCAGAAAGTTATCATCCAAGAGACAGATTTTTGGCCTCTCCGGGTCAAAAAACTCAGAGAGAGGGCTGTGGGCAAACACACGGTCGTGATTCTGGTTCACACAGAAGCTGCATTTGCGGAAGCAGCCGCGAGTCAGGAAGCCGATAGAATAATCGGTGTAGTAGATGAGGTCTCGCGCTTTGCCGCCTGCCGAGAGCTGCCGCTCCACCCAAGGGTCAGACAAGTGGTAATCGGGTCTGTGGTGTTCGGCCTCATCCGGTAGGGGAGCAGCTTTGTCATAGAAGAAGCCCGTCCCACCATGCTGGACATTTGGCAGAGACAGCACATCCTCCGGCACCGGCGTATCGGTGAACACTTTAGAAATGAACACCTGGTCGAACTTGGAGAGACCGGTGAAGTCGGTTTTGAGGACTACATCGGCTCCTTGTCCTTTCCAGTAGCCGGACAGCTTCATGCAGGCCAAATTCGGAAAGCGGTGATGTTTTCGGCCAATAAGGTCCGCATCAATGATTGCTATTCGCAATGCCGCTCACCACCAATCCGCAGACACAAAGTGTAGGCTTATTCATGCTTGCCAACATCTTTCACCAAGGCCGCATAGGGGATCGTCTCCCCGTTGCGAACGACAGAGATGTCGGTCACACGTCCGGTGCTCTCTGCGTAGCGGCGGAGGATGACGGAGGCGTACTTCTCGTCCAGCTCCATCGTGCAGCAGATTCGCCCCAGCTGCTCACAGGCCATGAGCGTGGAGCCGGAGCCGCCGAATGTGTCCAGCACAATGGCGTTCTCCTGGGAACTGTTGCAGATGGGATAACCCAGGAGATCCAGCGGCTTGGATGTGGGGTGATTCTCGTTCCGCTTGGGCTTGTCGTACTTCCAGATGGTGGTCTGCTTGCGGTCGGAGTACCAGCGGTGCTTGCCGTTCTGAAGGAAACCGTACAGAACCGGCTCGTGCTGCCACTGATAGTCGCTGCGGCCCAGTACCAGAGAATTCTTTACCCAGATACACACGCCAGCCAGGTGCAGGCCGGCGTCGATGAACGCTCGGCGGAAGTTCAGCCCCTCCGTATCGGCATGAAAAACATAGGCCGCCCCTCCCGGTTCCAGGTGGGCGACCATGTTCTTGAGAGATTGCAGGAGGAATTGGTAAAACTCATCCCCCTTGATGGAGTCGTTCTGGATGGTCAGCCCATCCGAGGACTTGAAGGACACGCCATAGGGCGGGTCAGTCAGGATGAGGTTCGCCTTTCTGCCGTCCATCAGCGTGGCCACGTCCTCGGCGGAGGTGGCGTCGCCGCACATGAGCCGGTGCCTTCCCACCGCCCAGACATCGCCCCGCTCCACAAAGGAGGCCCGCTCGAGAGCGGTGGTGAGGTCAAATCCGTCATCGTGCGCGGTAGTCTTGGAGAGGTCGGCAAACATGGAGGCAAGCTCCTGCTCATCAAAGCCGGTGGGATACACATCCGCCCCATCGGCAGTGATTTCAGCCAGAAGGGACGTCAGCTTTTCATCGTCCCACTCGCCAGTGATTTTGTTGAGGGCGATGTTCAGCCGCTTTTCAGCGACCTCGGACAGATCGACCACGCTGATCT
>CAMWQV010000288.1 GCA_947176425.1 uncultured Clostridia bacterium | reverse complement strand
CCCCGAACCGCCCAACCATTTCGGTACTGTGGACGAGCTGGCCGCTGTTCTCAACCGTGCCAAGATCGATTATGCCGTTGTGTTTTCCGCCGCTACATCCGAACATCAGGTCGAACATATTAACCGGTATATTCTCTCAGAAGCCCAAATTCATGATAAGTTTATCCCCTGTGGTACGCTGCACGCCGGTTTTGAGGACTATAAACAGGAACTGCGCTGGATGCGTGAAAACGGCATTTTCGGCGTCAAAATCCATCCGGAATTTCAGCATTTTCCCCTTGATGACCACAGATTGTTCCCTATGTTTGAAGAAATGGAACGGACCGATATGTTCCTGATCGCGCATATGGGCGACCCCAGAGTCGATGTCTCCGGCCCGAAACACCTGCTCCCCGTTGCGCTGACATTCCCAAAACTGCGGTGCGTTGCCGCCCACCTGGGAAACTGGGACGGCTGGGATGCCGGTAAAATCCGTCCTATCGCGCAGCTCCCTAATGTTTATACGGATATCAGCTCGACGTTCAGCTATGTCACGGACCGCGAACCCGTCTTTCAGGTCCTCCGCGAATATGACCCCAGCCATGTTTTCTTTGGCTCAGATTACCCTATCTGGTGCCCTGAAAAAGAATTGAAAAAAGCCCTCCAGCTGGGGCTTCCTCAGGATTTTCTCGAAAATATCCTCTTTCATAATTTCGCGGCCTTCTATCACTATAAAAAACTCTTATGATAAAGTTATTGAATATGATCTGCAAAGCCGAAAAATTGTCCCTAAATATAAACGGCGTGCCTATGAATTATGTCCGGTTCGGGACAGGCAGAAAAAATCTCCTCCTGCTCCCCGGCCTCAGTGTGAAAGACGCCGCCGATGCCGTGCCGATGCTGGCTGCTATGTACCGTATTTTTGCGGACCAGTATACTGTCTATATCTTTGACAGAAAATCCGTTATTCCAGAGTCTTGTACCATTCGTGACCTCGCGGATGATACCGCCCGCGCCATTGAACTGCTCGGCATTTCTCCGGCGGACGTTTTCGGGGTCTCGCAGGGCGGTATGATCGCGCTCGAACTCGCCGCCTGGTATCCTGATCTTGTCAGAAAACTCGTACTCGGCGTTACGGCTTCCAGATGCAATCCGGTTTTCACGGACGTACTGCATACCTGGATCGGTTTCGCCGAAAAACAGCGGTTTGATCTGTTTGCCGCCGATATGATACGGAAAATGTATTCTCCGCAGACCGCTAAAAAGTATGAACTTATCCTCCCGCTTATCACCAGAGCCGCGAAACCTAAAGATACAGGCCGCTTTCTTGCACTCGCCAAATCCTGCCTGACCTGCAATGCCTTTCCTGTGCTGAAAAAAATTTCTTGTCCAGCTTTTGTGATCGGCGGGAAACTGGATGCGGTCGTCACAGCAGAAGCCTCCGTCGAAATTGCTCAGGCACTGGGCTGTGAGCTGTTCCTGTACCCTGACCTCGGTCACGCTGCTTATGAAGAAGCCCCTGATTTTAATCAGCGTGTCCTTCAATTCCTGGCTGATTAGCAAAAAGAGCCGGAACGGTCTTTTATTAACCGCCCCGGCTCTTTTTTACGCTTCCTTATATCTCGCGCTTGAATTTCTCCAGCAGGTCCGCAACGTTCGCCAGCCAATCACCCTGAAATTCCTCTATCTTGCCCTCGTCCGCTAAATGCGCCAGCGCCGGATCAAGCGGCATCCGTGCCAGCAGCGGAATGTGGTGCGCGTCCGCCGCCGCCTGCGTCTTGCCTGCGCCAAACAATGGGATCTCTTTGCCGCAGTCCGGACACAGCAGGTAACTCATGTTTTCCGCCACGCCCACAATCGGAATATTCATCATCTCTGCCATTTTTACTGCTTTCTCTACTACCATGCTCACCAGCTCCTGCGGTGACGCGACTATGATGACGCCGTCCAGCGGAAGGGATTGGAAAATACTCAGCGCTACGTCCCCTGTTCCCGGCGGCATATCTACAAATAAATAGTCTACATCCCAGAGTACGTCCGTCCAAAACTGCGTCACGACTCCGCCAATTACCGGCCCGCGCCATAATACAGGGTCCGTTTCGTTGTCCAGCAGCAGATTCACGCTCATTAACTGGATGCCGGTGGATGTTTCAACCGGGATCATCCCGCGTTCATCCCCCATCGCCCGCTCGTGCGCGCCAAACGCCTTCGGGATGGACGGACCCGTTACGTCCGCGTCCAAAATTCCAACCTTGTTCCCGCGGCGCTGCATGATTACCGCCAGCTGGCTCGTTACCATCGATTTGCCGACGCCGCCTTTCCCCGATACGACCCCGAATACCTTCCCTACACGGGCCGCTGAATTGTGGTCCTTTAAGAAAGATTGGGGTTGTGTCCGCTCACCGCAGCTCTCGCCGCAGGTACTGCAATCATGGGTGCATTCTGCCATCGTTTCTACATCTCCATTCCTTTTTTATATGTCAGAACCCTGAAGCCCTACTTCTTTCGGTTCTCCAGGTATTCCCGCAGTTTATTCAGCGCCTCTCCATGCCGCGGGGACCGCATCGCCGGGAACGAACGCAGCAGACGCCGTTCAAAATAATCAGATTTGTTATAGAGCTGATGCAGCCGGTCCTGCGCCTCCGCGTTTACCGCTTTCAACAAAGCGTGGTGCGCGTCCCTGATCCGCCGCTGTTCCGCTTTGAGCTGCTCCAGCCGCGCCTGTATCCCTTCCACTGCCGCCTCGTTTTTCTCCGCCGCGCTCTCCCGCGATGAGAAAATAAATTCTTCCAGACGCTCCTTCTGCGCTTCCATTGTCTGTCGATGCGCCTCCTTCAGCTCCAACAGTTTCCCGGAAAGCTCGTCGTGTATCGCGTGGAGCTTCTCCAGCCGGTTCCCAATCCGTACCGCGCTCCGGACCGATACAATAATATCCGCTGTATATACAATAGTCAAGACCGTCGCCAACGGGATTCCGGTTCCGGTACGTATCAGCAGAATCACTGCCCGCATCAGCCGCTGCGCCACAATATGACACAATACCACGCAGGCCGCGCCAAACAGCGCTGAGTTCCGCAGACATACCCGACCGTTCAGATTATACCGCCGCTGGGTGTAGTCCCACCACCGCATATGAAATAACTTCTCCATCTGATAGCTGGTGATATACTCGATCGCCGATGTCAGCAGCCCGCCATACAGAAATGTCAGCAGCGGCGTCTTACATCCCCCTTGCAGAACCACCAGAACCAGCAGCGCGCCGTGTCCGTAAATCGGACAGAGCGGCCCGTTCAGAAAGCCCCGCTTCTCACACAGCCGCCCCTCGCATAGGGAACAATAGATCATCTCACAGCACCAGCCCAGAAAACTATATAGCATCAGCAGCAGAAACCATACCGAGTAAATTGTCACCGGAGTGGATACAGCAGCCAACATCTGATAGAGTGCTTGCATCGCGCCTTACCTCGCTATACTGAATATAGTATGTCCGGTATGCCCGTCCTTACTATATATACTATATCATGTTTGTCCGGAAATGTCTCCTGCATGTCCAAAAAAATTCTTCGGATTTTTTTCAAAAAGAGGCTTGACAAATCAGGAAACCTTTGCTATACTAGCCAAGCTGTCAGGCGGTACGGGAGTGCGGCAGCGGACAGCGAGAAAAAAGATTTGAAAAAGCAGAAAAAAAGGCTTGACAAATCGTCGCGAGTTTGCTATACTAACCAAGCTGCTCAACGGTACGGGAGTACGGCAGTGTTCAGCGAAAAGATTTTCAAAAGAAATCGAAAAAAGTACTTGACAAACAAACGCGAGTCTGGTATAATGCAAAAGCTTTCTGAGACACGAACGAGAGCGAATGAGTACGAAAAAACTTCTGAGAAAAAGTTGAAAAAAGTACTTGACAAAGGCTTGAGAGTGTGGTAAGATAGTGAATGTTCCGACACAGAGCGGACGGGACGAGTACCTTGTAAATTAAACAATGTAACGAACGAAAAGCACCAGAGTTCGGCATCCGAAATAAGGATGCTTGGATGATGAAACGCTGTGAGACGGGGTTTAGTCAATTACCCGTTGTCACGGCAAACAGTTTGAAGCTGAGATAAGCTTCAATAAAGTGATTTGAACACAACGGTGTTTAGATACCATTTTATTGAGAGTTTGATCCTGGCTCAGGACGAACGCTGGCGGCGTGCTTAACACATGCAAGTCGAACGGGGCACCCCTGAAAGAGTTTTCGGACAATGGAAGGGAATGCTTAGTGGCGGACTGGTGAGTAACGCGTGAGGAACCTGCCTTTCAGAGGGGGACAACAGTTGGAAACGACTGCTAATACCGCATAATGCATAGGTATCGCATGGTACTT
>CAMWQV010000287.1 GCA_947176425.1 uncultured Clostridia bacterium | reverse complement strand
TTTCACCCACCAGAATATTATGTTTTCGCCGCATATATTTGACGACCGCTTCATTAAACTGGTCGCCCGCAACTTTTATGGACGCGGATTCCACCACGCCGTTCAGGGAGATAACCGCAATATCCGCCGTACCGCCGCCGATATCCACAACCATATGCCCGTCCGGTTTTGTGATATCGATCCCCGCACCGATGGCAGCCGCAACCGGTTCTTCGATCAGATAGACCCGCCTGCATCCAGATTGTATGCCGGCGTCAACCACGGCGCGCTCTTCAACCTCGGTGATACCGGAGGGGACGCAGATAATGACGCGGGGCTTAAAGACCATGAACCCGGCAACTTTCCGGATAAATTCTTTCAACATCCGTTCGGTCATATCGTAATCGGAAATCACGCCTTCCCGCAGCGGACGGATGGCCACAATATTCCCCGGTGTACGGCCCAGCATCTGCCGGGCTTCCTCTCCGACTTTGAGCAGCTTCCCCGTATTTTTGTCCATCGCGACCACAGAAGGCTCGTTCAAGACGATTCCCTTGTTTTTGACATATACCAGAACGGAAGCGGTCCCCAGATCGATCCCGATATCTTTAGCACACATAATATTACTCCTCATTTATACTATAATCTATTCTTAACAGAACGCGCTGCTTGTACTCTAAAAACTTATTATACTAAGTCCAGCCAAATTTTGCAAGTCTTTCCCGCAACATTCTTTTTGAATTTTATAAGAACAACTCTGACAGTCTTTTCTCTCCTGTCTATTGTATCCTTGTTTGTCTCTATTATATAGTATGCAGGGAAGAAAGTACATAAGCCATATCATAAAAATGTCCGTTTGTCAAGTACAAATTTCCTGACATTTCTGACAAAAGAATCCGGGAGCGGCGGAATTCGACAAAATTCATTGTCAAACCAAATTTAAAAATTAAAATAAAAATTGTAATTGCAATTATGACGTATTTTTGTTACTCTGCTCTATGGAGACAGCGCTGCTCTCCTACAACAAACAAGGAGAGGTCATCCAAAATGCGTCACTACGAATTTCGCGGCACCCCTTACGACACCGGTTATCAGCTTGGCATCCGCCTGCCGGAAATCCGGATTCCGTTCCCTGTCACCCGGCAGCGGCTGGATTTTGCCCACGCCTGCATTCCGTATTATGAAACCTGGTATCCTGCCGTTCTTGAGGAACTGCGCGGCCTGTCAGACGCCCAGCGCTGTTCTTTCGACACCCTGGCCGGAGCCCTGCTGCCCATGTACTGCATAACTCCCGCGCCCCATTGTTCCTGCTTTGCCGTCCGGACAAACGGACAGACGCTGCTGGGCCGCAACAGCGATTTTCTTACTGCCCTTGCGGAGAATAATATGAGCTGCCTTTTCCGCCGCGGTTCCCATACGGTCTGGGGAAACACAACCGCCTTTATCGAACTGGAGGACGGCGTGAATGACAGCGGTCTGGCAATCGGTCTGACTTCTGTCCAGCCGCCCGCCCCGCCTCAGCCGGGACTGAATGCCGGACTGCTTTTGCGTCTGATCCTGGAGATCTGCGCCTCCACAGCGGACGCGCTCGCCCTTCTGCGCCGTGTCCCAAACGCGTCCAGCCATACGTTTGTGATTGCTGACCGTTCCGGCGATATCGCCCTTGCGGAATGCAGCGGACCAGCCCTGGCGGTACAGCGTCCGTCCGGCACGCAGGCTTTCGTTTGTTCCGTCAACGCCTTCCATCTTCCGGAAATGACACCCTTTGTCCGGCAGCCGGAGGACAGCTGGCGCAGTGAAGAACGTTATGAGACGATGATGCACGCCCGAATTGCCAACATACAGGACGCCTTCTCCCTGCTTTCCGGCAAAATGGGTTTTCTCTGCCAATATGACCGCGGTTTTATGGGAGATACTGTCTGGTCCGTTGTCTGCGATCTGACCTGCGGCAAAACCTATCTGTCCGAAGGCAATCCCGGCAGAACAGATTTCCGTATGATCGCCTTCTAATAAATCAAAGCCAGTCCGTTTCTCTGCGGACTGGCTTTTCGGCATCATGTCTGGGTTAATGAAAGTGACCGTTAGCGGAGCGCTGCCACTCCTGACGGTTTCCGACCTGGATATTATAGAGGGTGCGTGTCAAGGCGGTCAGTTCATCCTCATGGAGCTGGGCGAACAGAATGCCGTAGCGGAACTGATTGTCACCGGCCTCAGATGCGCGGATAATCTGACCGAGGAACTGCATCGGCTGGTATTCCTCCAGTTTGATCTTAATCCGCAGCACTTCGTTCTCCTCATGTACATACTCCGATTCGATACAGCAGCCGCCCGTACTGACATCCACCAAAGTGCAGGGTTCTGGACGCAGGTAGCGGTCATCATCCTGGCGGTAGAGCCAGGCAGGCGTATTGACAGGGATCCGGAAGCTGAGACGCTGGTTTTCCATCGTAGACACTTTGAGATTTTCCAGCTTGCAGACCACGCGGGACGATTCTTTAATCGCAGCGGTCAGATTAAACTGGACCATTCTTCTGTTGTAGCCTCTGACAGAAACTTCCTCTCCTTCCGGCAGAACTTCAAAAGCAAGCCAGCCCGGAAGACGTTCCAGCGTCGCCGTGCCGCCCCGGTAGGATGTCATTTTACCGGAGAGCAGAAGCCGGCCTTTTTCCGTCAGAACGTCCAGCGTCATCCCCTCACGGAGATCCTTCATCCCCGCAGGTTCGTCGTCTTCCTCCTCCTCCAGTTCTTCGTCCAGCTCCTCCTCGTCGTCATCATCATTTTTAGAAAATCCAGAAAACAGATTTGACAGAAAACCCATAAATAATCCTCCTTTTTCCCGCAGTCTAATAATTGGGCGCACCAAACTAAGATAAAGTCATTATATACGATTCCTGTCCCATCGTCAATAGCCAAAATTCGCTGCGGTCAGAAAAAGGGAAAATCAAGTCCGGTCGTTCACCAGCCGGAAGCCCGCTTTTGACAGCTCGTCCCGAATTTCCCGGATCTGGGCTTCGTCTCTGGTTTCCAGCCCCAGCTTCAGGAAGCAGCTGGTAATCGCCATACTGGTATCGGCGTGGTCGTACAGTACGTTGACCACATTGCCTCCGCAGCGGCTGACGATTTCGCTGACGCCCTGGAGCTGGCCCGGTTTGTCTTCCAGGGCAATGGTCAGGTTTGTATTTCTGCCGCTCATAATCAGCCCGCGGGTAATCACACGGCTTAAAATATTCACGTCGATGTTGCCGCCGGAGACCAGACACACCACTTTTTTCCCCTGGATATCGACCTTATTATACATTGCCGCGGCAACACTCACCGCTCCCGCGCCTTCCGCAATCAGCTTCTGTTTCTCGATCAGGGCCAGAATCGCGGCGGCGATTTCGTCCTCAGACACGGTAACGATTTCGTCCACATATCGATTTACCAATTCAAATGTATGGTCGCCGGGGTGCTTGACCGCGATCCCGTCGGCAAACGTCGCCACACTGTCCAGCGTAACCTGCTCATGGACTTTTACGCTTTCAAACATACTGGCGGCATTGGCGGCCTGCACGCCGTAGACCTTCACTTTCGGCTGCAAGCTTTTAATGGCAAACGCAACGCCGCTGATCAGACCGCCGCCGCCCACTGGAACCAGCACCGCGTCCACATCCGGCAGCTGGTCCAGAATCTCCAGACCGATGGTCCCCTGTCCGGCGATCACCTGTTCATCGTCAAACGGGTGGATAAACGTTGCTCCAGTCTCCTCCTCAAGACGGCAGGCGTACTCATAGGCGTCATCATACGCGCCTTTTACCAGCCGTACTTCCGCTCCCAGACGCTTTGTCGCCTCCACTTTGCTGATGGGCGCACCATCCGGCATACAGATAATGCTTTTGATTCCGTTTTTCGTAGCGGCCAGCGCCACGCCCTGGGCATGGTTCCCGGCGCTGCACGCCAGAATCCCTTTGGCTTTTTCTTCCTCCGTCAGCTGGCTGATTTTATAGTATGCGCCGCGCAGCTTGAAACTGCCGGTGATTTGCAGGTTTTCGGTTTTCAGGTACAGGCTGCCGTTCCCGCCCAGGTTTGGGGCGGCGATCAAATCGGTTTTTCGGGCGGCTTCCCTTAAAACAAACGCGGCGTGATAGATTCTGTCAAGCGTTAACATAATATCCCTTCTTTTTTATTTTCCGGCCTGCGTCTCGCAGTAAAGGCAGCGGTAGATTCTCGCGGACCG
The DNA here is from genome assembly GCA_947176425.1 of uncultured Clostridia bacterium. Lineage (GTDB taxonomy): Bacteria > Bacillota > Clostridia > Oscillospirales > Oscillospiraceae > Pelethomonas. The sequence goes on along the minus strand of CAMWQV010000287.1, from coordinate 152 downwards.
GTCAGTCAGTTTGAACACCTGGGGCAGCTCCTGCTCCACAGAAGTAATGCACCTGGGGTTATGACAGCGGATAACATTCGTGATCGTTTCCGGCAGTTTCAGCAGGCGTTTTTCCACATGCTCCCCGTCACGGATGATATTGACTGTGATAT
>CAMWQV010000286.1 GCA_947176425.1 uncultured Clostridia bacterium | reverse complement strand
CCAAACCTTTATTGCGTGTATGTCCAGCGTCAGTCCAGATGAGATCATCCGGCGTGGGCGTATCAACAGCAGTATCGCCCTGCGTCACGCCCGTATTATTTGGGAAAGCTACAACAGCCGCCAGAGTGCAGGGCTGGAACTTCCCTACAGATTCAAACGCTGACAGAAAGGAAGGGCAAGTCTATGAAACCCAATGTAACATCTGCTGCTGCATTATCGGAGGGGACGCCGCTGGTTGATATCCAGGATGTGTCCGTGGACCCGAACCTCCCCAAAGAGGAACGGATTGCCGAATTTGTCCGGCAGATCAAAAATCCCTACTGCTTCAAATGCGGCAAGTTCACCGTCCGGGCGCAGTTCGCCCCGGACGGACCTTCCCTGGAGGATTGTCTGAAACAGATTTTAATTTAGCGCTTTAGTGTATTGACTTCCCCGCGAGGGTGTGCTATACTGGCAATCGGAAAAAGAACTGCATAAGGAAAATCCGATCACTCTTTGCTTTACGGGGTAAGTCCGTAAATTTGCAAAGGAGTGATTTTTTCTATGCCGAAATACAAGGCAGACGAATACCTGCGTGTATCCTATGCGGCGGACCGGAACGAGGAAAGCGACAGTATTGGCAATCAGAAAAAGTTGATTGAGGACTTTGTGGCGGCTCACCCGGACATTGAGATTGTATCGGAAGGGATAGACGATGGTTACAGCGGCGTCCTGTTCGACCGTCCGGCTTTCCAGGAAATGATGAACGATATCATGGCGGGGAAGATCAACTGCGTGATCGTCAAAGACCTGTCCCGCCTGGGACGTGAGTACATCGAAACTGGACGTTATCTGCGGCAGATATTTCCTGCGTATGGTGTCCGTTTTATCTCCATCAACGACAACATTGACACAGCTAACGAGCGGAACGGCGACGATTTGAATATCAGCATGAAGAATTTGCTGAATGATATGTATTGCCACGATATCTCCGTAAAAACCCGGAGTGCGCTGCTGTCCAAACGGAAGAACGGGGACTATGTGGGGGCCTGCCCGATCTATGGCTACCGGAAGGACCCCGAAAATAGAAATCATCTGGTGATAGATGAAGATGCCGCCCGTGTGGTGCAGGACATCTACCGCCGCCGGATTGACGGGGCCAGCGCCCAGCGGATTGCGGATGAACTGAATCAGCGCGGTATTCCTTCGCCCCTGGCCTACAAGATCAGCCGTGGCCTGCCGCATCCTAAAGGCGGGTTTGCAGATGCTCCCGACTCCAAGTGGTCCGCGCAGACGGTTATCCGCATTTTACAGGAGGAAACCTATACCGGCGTTCTGCTGCAAGGCAAGCAGGAAACCCACAACCACAAGATTAAAGACATCATAAAGAAGCCGCCCGAAGAATGGATTCGCACGGAGAATGCCCATGAGCCGATTATCCGCAAGCGGGATTTTGATCTGGTTCAGAAAATCGCGGGATTGGACACTAGGACAGCGCCGAAAGGGGACAAAGTATATCTGTTCTCCGGCCTGTTGATTTGCGGCTGCTGTGGAGGGCGCATGACCCGAAAGACAAATACTGTCAACGGGAAAAAGTATATCTATTATCATTGCCCTACTGGAAAAAAGAAAGGCTGCGATCATCCGGTCATGCTGAAAGAAGTGGACCTTTCCGCCTGCGTGTTGAAAAGTCTGCAAGCACACATTCGCTATGTTGTTTCAGTGGATGAACTTCTGGACAGCATCGACGAAGAAGAAACGAACAGAGAACTGATTGCTGGATACAAAGCGCAGATAGCGGACAATCAGGCAAAGGCGGAACAGGCCAGACGGTTCAAGTCTATGCTGTACGAAAATATGATTAACGGTCTGATTACGAAGGAGGAGTACCGTTACAATAAGGACCTGTACACAACGCAGATCGACGAAGCGCAGGCAGCGATTGCACTGCTGCGCGATGAAATGGACAAGGCGGTGAACAACATCAGTGACCGGCTGCGCTGGACCCAGCATTTCAAAGAGTTCTCCACCATGACGGAACTGGACCGGCGGGCTGTGATCGCCCTGATTCAATCCATCCATGTGGTCGGCAAGGACGATTTCGAGATCACTTACCGTTATCATATGGAGTATGAAGAAGCGGTAGATAAGCTGGCACGGGCTGGCAAACTGCCACCTTCTCTAATGCCCTTGATACCCGCAATACCGGCAGCAGCAAAGGGGGCGGTCTGAGTGGCACGGAAAAGCAGGAAAAATATTACTGTGCCTGAAACACCCCAAAGAGCTGCGATGAAGGTCTGGCGGGCAGCGTTATATATCCGCCTGTCTGTGGAGTTCAATAGTAATCGCGGCGATTCTTTGGAAACACAGCGACAGATTATGGAGGCGTATACCGCCCTCTGTCCCGACATTGAGATCGCGGGTGTCTATACGGATAACGGTACGACGGGCCGGACATTTGAGAGGGAAGCCTTTCAGCGGATGCTGGCGGACATTGAAGGCGGGAAAATTGACTGCATCATAGTCAAGGACCTCTCCCGCCTGGGCCGGAACGCTATCGACACCGGCTATTACATCGAAAAATACTTTCCACTCCACGGGGTACGCTTTATCGCCGTGAATGACCAGTATGACAGCGAAGATTCAGAAAACAGCGGAAACCACCTGATTGTACCGTTGAAAAATATGATAAATGAAGCATACGCGGCTGATATCAGCAGGAAGGTGAAGGCCCAGCAGCGTCAAGCCATGCGGGATGGGGAGTTTGTTGGGGGACGGCCACCCTATGGCTACAAAAAGGACCCTGACAACTGCCATAAACTGCTGGTCAATGAGGATACCGCTCCGGTTGTCCAACAGATTTTTCAGTGGATAATGGATGGTGTGCCGCTGAATGTAGTCGTCAGGCTGTTGAATGAAGCCGGTATTCTAACTCCCGGCTATTATCTGGCAAGTATCGGCCTGATTACAAGCAAAAAGCTGATGGGCAGCGGCAAATGGCAGACCTGGACAGTGGCAAAGATTTTATCGGATGAGGTCTATACCGGCGATATGGTACAGGGCAAACACAAGAAAGTCGGCCACAAACAAGTTTTGACAGACCAGAATGAGTGGATTGTTGTGCGCGGTACACATGAGCCGCTGATTAGCCGGGAAACCTATGATAAGGTTCAGGCCATTCGAGAACAGATTGCAGAAAAAAGCCGTGAACAGGCCCCTAAAATACCGTATACAGAAAACATCCTGCGTGGTCGTATATTCTGCGGCTGCTGCGGCAAGAACCTCCATCGCCAACGCAGTCACGGAAGGTATTTCTACCGGTGTATTTCTAACGACAGAATCGGGGACGGCACTTGCCCCAATGGTATTCGCCGTCTGCCGGAACCGGAATTATTCAGTATAATTCTGACCATCATCCGCCAGGAAGCGGTCAATATCATTGGGAAACGTTTACAGCTTCAGCAGCGAAGCGATAGAATTATTGCACTGAAAACGGCGGCTGAAAAGGAAATTTCAAAGCTACAGCAGAAAACAGAGAACAATCGGAAGTTCTTAACCGGTTTGCTGGAAAGTTTCAACAGCGGCCTGCTTACCAGAACCGAGTATCTGGAAATGAAAGAAGGGTACAGCCGTGAAATCCGCGCTGCGGTGGACCGTGTACAGGAGCTTCAGGAGCAGCAAAAGGTATTGGAAAGCCAGATGGAATGTTATATCAGTCTGGCTGACCGGCTGGCGGCTGTTGGGGAAGATACGGCGCTTTCCGCTCTGCTGGTTGACCAACTGATCGAGCGCATTACTGTCAATGGCACGAATGATGTATCTATCAAGTTCCGGTTTGAAAACGGATTTGAGCAGTTGATGGAGGTGCTGGCTGATGGGTAATGTGATTCCATATGTGATCGCTCTTTATATCCGGCTCTCCACCGAGGACAGTAAGGTAGGCAGTTTCAGCATTGATAACCAAAAACGGGTGCTGCATCAATATGTTGATACGATGGAGGGTATCAAGAACATAGAGGTCATCGAATTTATTGATAACGGCTACAGCGGAACAAACTTTGAACGGCCAGCGGTTCAGGAAATGCTGGACTTGGTTCGAGAAGGTAAAATCAACTGCATCATCGTGAAGGATTTTACCCGGTTCGGGCGCAACAGCGTTGAGGTTGGGTACTTTATGGAACGTGTATTCCCCATCTACGGTATCCGTTTTATCTCTATCAACGATGATTTTGACAGTGCCAAACTTCATGGCGATACGGGCGGCATCAATGTGGCGTTCAAGTATCTGGTCAGTGAGTTTTACAGCCGTGATCTCTCCATCAAGTATAAAAGTGCCAAGTATGTAAAGTTTCGGCGCGGCGAGTATCAGAGCAGGATTTGTCCCTATGG
>CAMWQV010000285.1 GCA_947176425.1 uncultured Clostridia bacterium | reverse complement strand
TGAAAAAGATGGCGCATTATCGAAAAGGAAGTCACACAATATACGATATCAAGTACCATTTTGTCTGGGTAACGAAATATAGATATCGAGTACTGCAGGGGGATGTAGCCTTTAGGCTGCGAGAACTGCTGCGGCAAGGGTGCGAGGCGAACGGGCTGAAAATCATAAAAGGAAGCGTAGGCCCAGGATCATGTGCATATGCTGCTGTCATGTCCAACAACGATGTCGCCGAGTCAGATTATGCAGAATTTGAAAGGGAGATCCTCCCGATTGCTGCAAGAGGAATTTCCGGGACTGAAAAAACGGTATTGGGGACAGCATATGTGGGCGCGAGGATATTTTTGTGGGACGGTAGGGGAAGTCGATCAGGAAACAATAGCAAAGTATATAGAGAACCAGGGAAAGGAAGAAAACGCAGACAATTTCACGGTCACGACATAAGCTGCTTCAGCAGAACTTTCAGCAGACTTTAGTCTGTATGACTGGGCTTCAGCCTAAACGCGACTTTCAGTCGCTGGTTGTGGCCTTTAGGCTACTGAAACCCACCAGCTTTAGCCGGTGGTCGTTTAGTTATACTTTTACAGCGGTTTCAATCCCCCATAATGGAAGATTTAACAGCCAATCCTCTTTCTTATAGTCCGCCATAGATGTCCGAATCGACAGCTGTGGCTGAAATTTATCCCGATACACTTTCAAACTTTTGGCCTGCAAATTTACTTCTGCTTTGACTTCTACCGGAATGACATGGATGCCATTGTCGAGTACAAAATCAACCTCTGCCGAACCCCGGTCAGCAGTCCAGTAGCAGATTTTTAACCCTTTGATCGTCTTTAACTGCTGAAGTACGTACTGCTCTGTTAATGCACCTTTAAACTCCTTAAAAAGCTCGCTGCTATCCAACAGTATATCCTGCCGCAAGCCCACCATACACGATAACAAACCTACATCGACCAAAAACAGCTTGAACGCCTTCAAATCCTCATAAGCTTTCAGCGGCAGATTTGGTGCAGTGATTCTATGCACTTTGTGTACAAGTCCGCAATCCGTAAGCCAAAGCAGGGCTAATTCATATTCTTTTGCCCTGGCGCCCTCTTTGATTAGACCATAGATAAATTTTTTGTTCTCTTTCGTCAACTGGGCCGGAATGCTGTTCCATAACATTCGGATACGTGGAACAACTTCATTAGGAGCGTGCTTTGAAAAATCTTGCTCATAGGCAGCTAAAATACGCTGTTGGATTTCCCGGACCTCGTTAAAATCCCGATTATCCACAAAGGCTTGAACAGTCTCTGGCATTCCGCCGACGTAGTAGTATTGCTTTAGTAAGTCAATGTAGTCCTGCTTAAAAGCTGCAGCTAAATCAAAACCGTCTTTTTTCAACAATTCCACATATCGTTCCTTACCAAGTGCCATCAGAAACTCAAAATAGGACAGGGGATAGAGGTCCAGAAATTCCACTTTTCCAACAGGAAAAGATGTTCCTTGATGCAGAGCCACGCCCAATAGACTTCCAGCACAGATAATTTGATATTGAGGGGCATCCTCGTTAAAATATTTCAGACTGGAAAGGGCTTTGGGAACTTCCTGCACCTCATCGAAAATCAGCAGCGTGTTGGTTGGATCGATCTTATATCCGGCATAGAGTTCCAGGCCAGTCACCAGTCGTTCTACTTCCAGACTTTCCTCAAACAGATTCTTCATCCGTCTGTTGTTGTCAAAATTGATATAGACAACGTGGTCATACTCATTTTTCCCAAATTCTTTCATAAGCCAGGTTTTCCCCACTTGACGTGCGCCGCGTATGATAAGAGGTTTTCGGTGATTCTTTGCCTTCCACCTTTGCAGCTGTTCCATAGCAGTCCGATACATAGACATCACCTCACAAAAAATCTACCGTTAGTATAGCATAAAATTACACAAAATCAAGCCAGTTTTTGCTAATAGAAACGTTTTTTAAGTGGTCTAATTGTTTTCTATTCTCCAAAATATGGAAATTTTGGATTCTAATATGGACAACAAAAAATCTCAAAGTAGTTGGATATAAAGAGGGAATCCGGAAAGCCCACCATAAAAACTTTCCGGATTCCCATTTTAACTTTTCCGAGGATTGAAGAGATTATGTTTGTGCAGGGATTTCAGATGCCTTAACCCATAATAAATCTATAAGGGCAGGACTGCTCAGAAGTGGTTCCATTAAATCATGTGTGTTCTGTCTAGAGCAATCTACGCGTGAAAGGAAAAAGAATCGGCGAATATAGATATCGTCCATAATATGTTCAAAAATATAGTTCCATATGTCCTCATGGATCAGTATATATCGGTTTTGTTTGATAAAATATTTTTCTCTTTCTGTACGATCCAGAGACAAGAATCCTTTAAAATCGTCTTCTAACTCAAATGCCTGAATTTGACGTATTGAGTTTACCAATCTGTCTTCAAGCCCCGGTTCAATGGTATTTCCTGGCTTATAATAGTAAATATCCTGCAATTCTCCAATATCATACTTTTGATGGTCTTGGTTCTCCGCTTGGATCTGGTCAGCCTTTTTACAAATCATACTGACCAATGAATCGCTGCCGTTCCCATAGGTCTTTTCCTGCCGCTCATCAATCGCTTGTTCTGCAAGCAGACGGTTTATCAGCATATCTGTGTCCTCGCCAAGTGAACGACAGGCATTTTTGATTGTTTCTAAAGGTACATAGACGGGGAAGTTGCGATTTTTTCCAACAAACATTTGAAAGAAAGCACTTCCGAGCATTGTACTTATATCATAAGGAGTTGTATCTTCTCCTCGAACCGCATTGGAAAGATCACCGGGATTATAAGTGTTCTTTCCTTCTAATGGAACATAAATCTTATAAGAAAAGAGTTCTGTTAATACCGCTTCAAGGGAAAGCTGATGTCCTTCCGGATCGGTTATCAGCATCTTGAGCAAATCGGAAAAGTCTAATCCCAGCATCAAATAATTACGCAGAATTTGGGAAAAATCGTATTTTCCAAAGGACTCTTGGGATAATTCCTCTCTAAAATAGAGATAAAGTTTTTCACGCGAAAATACTTCAGTCAGCACAGTTCCAACTTCATCTGTCAACGATCCTAAATATAGTCGGAAGAAAACACCTAATTTTTGTTGAACGGATAGTGTGTTTTTGCGTATTCGCTGTGCCAAATCTTTGGGACGACAAATAACAGGGATATCAATAGGAGACTCCAGAAATTTATTAGCAAACTGTACAGCTGAACGGCATTGTCCAGCTGTAATATCTCCGCTTACGATGACTGCGTCTGGAAAACGGTCAGCAAAGAGGCAGGCAATTCCCAATAGAGGAATATGTCCAAGACATCCCTGTGTTTTTCCACCCCAAACATTGCAGACACAATCGGGGATAATGATTTCATCGTTATCTGATTCGGGATAGTAGTTCGCAAAAATAATATCTACGCCATCATCTTCTTCAGATTTGACCCATTTCTGGTAATATTCAAGATTGCGATGGAGAGTGAAGTCCTCCATATCAAAGCCGGATACCATAGTTCCGCAGATATAGACTCCTAATCCTTTGCCAAAGAGATTTCTTTCAGCTGATTTTCGTGCAACGGGATAGTTCAGCCCGTTTCGTTGCAGACAAATACGATCCATAAATTCGAATCTGTCAATAATTTGGAGTGCCTCCTCATAGACCGATTCCCATCGACTTGGTGAAATTCTCTTTGGTGCTATTTTAAGATTCAGATAAACGCCCATACATATTCCTACACTTTCTGTAGTTACTGTTTATGGATTATAACACAGAACATACGCATTGTAAAAACCTTTTTACTAGAAATCTTAGAAAATATGGTATGTTCTACCCTCAAAGACTGCGATTCTTGGATAAAGAAATGCGGGGGTATAGTTCAGCCGGGAGAGCGCTTGAATGGCATTCAAGAGGTCAGCGGTTCGATCCCGCTTATCTCCACCAAAAATAAGGACTCATGTAGCCAAGAAAGGTACATGAGTCCTTATTTATAGACAAAGGAAAGAAACAGAGAACGAGCGGATATTTGATCCGGAACAGCTGCTGGACAAGAAAGTGAATCAAAAAATTCAGGTGCCGGTTAAGAAGTCTTCAAGACTGAATGAACCGGCACCTTTTATATATTTAAGGCAGCGCCGGTTTTGAAAACAGCGGATTCTAAAATGGGCGCTGGAAGATTGTGCCGAAAAAGTGAGCAGCCAAAAAATGTGCGGTAAGATTGTTGGATATGACAGGTAGCTATTTGCAGACGGCTGTGGTAGTGTAGGAACCGTCCCAGCAATACAAAAAAGGAAGGAGCAAATCGAATGCCCACATACTATCCCATCAACGAAGCAGCGGCGCGTCAGGCAAAGG
>CAMWQV010000284.1 GCA_947176425.1 uncultured Clostridia bacterium | reverse complement strand
GAAACTCCGTACTCTGGAAGTCCAGTCCGTTGACCGGTTCATCCAGCAGGAGCAATTCCGGTTTTAGTCCGAAGGCTGTGATTAAAAATGCTTTTTTCTTGTTGCCGGTGGATAGGTCTTTCAGCAGTACATCGGTAAAGTCCTCAAAGTGAAAGCCCCGCACCAGCGCAGACACATCGGGCAGTTCCGTTTTGTAGGCCGCTGCCACATAAGATAGGTACTCCTGAAAGGTGAAATACTGGAAGGAATTGTCCTCGGCAAAGACGGTGTACCGGCAGAACTTGAAGTTTTTATCCCGGAACGTCACAGGCCGTCCATGCAGACAGATACTGTTGTAGCGGAAAGTTTCATGCAGACCGGAGAGAGTTTTCAGGAAGGTGGTCTTTCCGGCCCCGTTCAGGCCGATCAGTCCGACTATCTCATGCTGGTTCAGCTGGAGAGAGAAATCAGACAACACGTTCTTTCCCTCGCTGTACCATGCGCAGAGATTTTGTACGGTAAGGAGATTGTTGTCCATTGTCAGCTCCCCTTCTTCCCGTTATTCGCCTTTTTCCAGGAGGCATAGGCGGAGTACCCGAACGCACCGCCCATCAGGACGTAGAGCGTAGCCATTTCCATATTGCCGGACACACCGCTGACGATAGCCGCCACCAGCCAAATCAGAGCCAGGATACCACGAACGTAAACATGCCGCATACTCTTTTCCTCCTTGAAGCTGTGCTTCTCTTGATGTGTCTGTATCATAGCAGAAAAAGGCTGGCTGTGCGGAAGTGTCCGCAAATGGTAGGTTTTTGACCGCGAAAAGGGCGCTTACCCTTTATGGATAAGCGCCCGAAAACTGAAATCATATCGTTTACTATAATTCAAATTATACTGCCATTGAGCCACTCGGTAACTTCCCCTTCCACATCTGTTGAATCCACCCAGAAATCTGGCGCAAACCCTTTTCCCTCTTGACAATCTTCAGGGTTTTTACAAAGATTAACCACATTCGGTACATGACACACAATTCCTGAATTAGTAAGTACGTAACTGGCAATATTTCCAAATGTATTGCATCCCATAGTGTTTTCCCCAATCAGAACCAAATTTTTTACACTTCTTGCATACAAAACCGCTGATTCGCCGGAGGATGCTGTATCACTATTTACCAACATATACAAGGTTCCTTCATACGTTGCCTTCTCATACTCATACGGCTGACAGTCCGACATGATCCATTGCCGTTTGCAATCCTTTCCTTCTGTAATTGGTGAAATTAGTTTTGCACAAAATTCTTCCAGATGGGAGTAGCCATTCAATCCTTGAATAAATTCCCGCGTGATCCGATTATAACCACCCTCATTGGATAAATAATTTAATATCAGCTTTTCAGTATTCGCATACCTCTTTCCTATCGCAACAATATCTGTATCCTCTTTCAGATTTCCAACAAAATCGCAGCAATTTGCACGGATGATGGGAATCCCTTTCCTCTGCTTTTCGTGGAAACAAACATCCCTATCCTCTATCCTTTTTCCAGCCCTGCATCTGTGAAGTCCAATCTCTCTTACCCTTCCATTTACCAAAATTGACATCGCGTTCAAATCTTCATAACTTCTTTGCCCCACAAGATATCTTCTTTGCCCTGCTGGTGCCAGCGTCGGAAATAAAATATGTTCATTCTGTATTTCATCACCGATTACAATACCAGCACAGTCACTTTTTACTACATAAAATTTATTTTGTCTCTGTTCAACCAGCAAGTTGGCAAAATAAGCAACATACTGTTTTTGATACCCCAAACGACCGGTCAAAGATGATGCAAACGAAAAGTGATTATCAACAATTCCCCGATCAAAAGCCCTATGTATTGCTCTGCAATAATCAGATATATAAATTTCTTCCTCATTTCGTATAAAATCTCTTATCTCTTGATAACAGTCCAAAAAATTAATTCCCTTATGCTCCCAGTATTCCTTGCCGCAATAACGATTATCTATAATATAAATCAACCGTTCTACATCTTGTAATGCCTGTTCTTTTGTTATCAATCCAAAATATGTCTGTACTGGCTGGTACTCAACCATTCGTGCCTCCGAAATGTACTCTGCAAATCTCTCATTCATTTTACCAACTCCTTAATTCTGCCAATTGATTTACATCATCCATTGACGCCTTGTTATAGATCATGTATTCTCCTCCAAATCACAATTTACTGTATTGCTCATTGGGTAGGCACAGAACTGAAACAAATTCATGCAAAAGGCTATCCACCCCCTGTATTCGATGTTTCTACGCCCTGATAGGACAGCGTAGCCACCGCCCGAAAGGTATCCCCAGCGATACTGGTCTGCACCATACCGTCGTATTTTTCCGCAGCGGTCTGTGCGCTTTTCAAGCCCCAACCGTGGAGGCCCCCCTCCGCTTTGGTCGTTTTCAGTTCGCCATTTTCCTGGATAGGGACAGTTAAAAAGCTGTTCTCCACCTTAATGACCAGCATTTGATGGATGCGGCGGATGATAAGCGTAACACGCCGTTGTTCCGGTTCTGGCACCTGCCTGGCTGCTTCTATGGCGTTGTCCAGGAGATTGCCCAGAATGGCACACAGGTCGGCGCTTCGGATATTGGTGCGGCGGGGAAACTCCACCTGGGCCTGGAACTGTATCCCGCTGTCTGCTGCCGACGCCGCCTTGCTATTGATCAGATAGTCCGCCGTCCCATCGCCCGTCCAGACTGTATCCGCCATTTCCTGAATCGGGGACTGCAACTCATCCAGATACCGGACAGCTTCTCCATATTTCTCAAGGGAGAGGAATTGACGCAGCACCCCGATGTGGTTGTGAAAATCATGGAACAGCTTTGCGTTGACCTCGTAGGCCCGGTTAAGGGTGGTGTAGTCCCGCTCCAGCAGCTCCGCCTGTTCCGATTTCAGTTTAGCAAGCTCCTTTTCCACCTCATACTGCCGGTTGATGTTGAATACCAGCACCGACATCATCAGCACCACCGCCAGGATCGTCCACATATAGAGGGTATCAGCAGGAATTTCAAGGACAGCCTGTTCCGATAAGGTCATCACCGCAAGAAATCCCACCAGGGTAACAGCGGAAACTCCGCGAAATGCAGATTTTCGATCCAGGTTCGGCTGTTGGGAGATAAACACGGTCAAGAGTATCAATATCCCATGAAGCAGCCAGACAGCGGACTGTCCGGCCAGCGTTTCGGCGGCGAGGAAGTCCTGAGAGCAGAACAACACGCCCATCCACGCCGGCAAAAGAAAGCTCCAGAAGGAAATTCCAATCTCATAGAATATGCTCACGAACAGGCTCATTCGCAGTTCGGCTTCTTGCAGGCGATTGGCGCAGACAGCAATTAAAAGTGTCTCCATAGCTATCTTGCAGGAAGTAGGGATATTTACCAGCATAGGCAATATGGCAAGTATTAGCACTCCAACCAATCCCACCGCAACGCTTTTTCTGCTGGGCTTTTGGGCTGACAGGATCCAGTGAATCAAAATAAGTCCAATGACAACACGGAGCGATCCGGCGGCGATACTGGAGATCAGAAGAAGAATGTCCGTCATATATGCGCCCCCCAATAGGCGTTGATCTGCGCCTTTACTTCTTGCAGATGGGAGCGGCTGACGGGGAGAACCGCCCCATTTTTCAAAATGACCGTTCCCTCTTTGACCTGCATAATGTGGATCATATTGACAATACAGCCGCGATCAATAAAAATAAATTCTTCCGATGCCAGTTCCTCATAGACTTGCTGCAAACTTTTCCGCACCCTTGTGACACCACCGGCCGCTGCAATACTGGCGTTTTTTCCATCCCGCCCTATATAGAGGATTTCCTTGAACGGTATTTTTTCCAGCCTGCTGTTGGTCTTAATCGTGTAGGCTTTCCCATCCTCCAGTTCAATCAGCTTGATCGCGTCCCGGATGGCCGCAGGGAGCCGCCTTTTAACATCAGCCTTCGGAACATAACGGAAGATGGACAGTTCAAAGGCGTCTATTGCGTACTCCACATGGGAAGTGATGAAGATAATCTTCACATTGGGCAAAAAGGGTCTGATTTTCTCGGCCAGTTCCATTCCTGTATTTCCGGGCATTTCGATGTCCAGCAGAATCAGGTCAAAGAAAAACTTGTCTTCGGTAATATCGTAGAGCAAATTGTCACTGCGGGTGTAGGAGACGATCTCCCCCATACTCCCGCATTGTTTCATACAGTTCTCCGCAGTCTTAGCGTGTGCTTGAACTGCGGAGCTGTCATCGTCACAAACAGCAATATGCAGCATGGAGCATGACACCCCTTCCATCCTAAATGATGGGTTATTATACTACATTTGCGCTGCTACGACAAGAAGCATCATAGCCATCAGAGGTCACATTATACGACAG
>CAMWQV010000283.1 GCA_947176425.1 uncultured Clostridia bacterium | reverse complement strand
CGTCCCTAATAAGACTGATAAGAAAAAGACTGAATGGAATGATACTGATCTATCTACCTATCCCCCTACCCCCGCGCCGTCTGTTCCTGCCGGTCGGACAAAGCACGGAATGAGGATGGATGAGATGGACAGATATCGAGAACTGATAAAAGAAAATATCGACTATGACCTTCTGCTGTCTGAGCATCCCAACGATGCAGAAACACTGGAGGGGTATGTGGAGCTGATGGTGGAGGTCTGCTGTTCGCAGAGAGACTTTATCCGAATCGCTGGGGACAACATGGCTGCGGATGTGGTCAGAAGCCGGTTCCTGAAACTCAATCATGACCATATCGACTATGTACTGGACAGCCTGAACAAAAACACTACGCTGATAAAAAATATCAAAGCGTATACCCTGGCGGCACTATACAACGCGCCCGCTACTATCAGCCAATATTACACATCTTTGGTCAGCCACGATATGGCTGAAAACGAATAAAAAATCAAACAGGAGAATTTTTATGGCAATCTCCAGCATACTTCCCCGGAAAACTATGCAGAACCGAACACGCTTACAGTCCATGGCGGAGCGGCATGACTACGACCAGAAACCCGAAAAAACGATGAACGGCGAGCTGGTGTCCTCGTTCATGTGTACGCCGGAAACTGCGGCGTTGGAATTTGAAGTCAGCCACAAATTGTATCACCAGATTACCGGACGAAGCCAACCCCAAAAGCATGATATCATCATGTACCGGATTATCCAATCCTTCAAGCCGGGTGAGGTCAGCCTGGAAGAAGCAAACCAGATTGGTTATGAGCTGGCAATGAAATTTACCGGAGGACAGCATCAGTTTGTAGTCTGTACGCACGTCGATACGGACAACATCCATACGCATATTGAGTTTAACAGTATCAATTTGGACTGCGACAGCAAATTTCAGAATGTCAAAAACACTGCGTTTCTCTTGCGGCAGCTCAACGACGATTTATGCAGAGCGCATGGCCTTTCTGTCATTGAAGAACCGAAGCCAAGTGCAAAGCGACAGAAGAAAATGGCGGCAATCAAGTATGGCACCAGTTACAAGGAACAGCTGCGGCAGACGATTGACCGTGTGCTGCCGGAGTGCCAGGATTACGATGATTTCCTGGCAAGGATGCGAAACGAGGGCTATGAGATCAAGGAGAGCAAGGAGTTGAGCTTTCGCGCACCCGGCCAGGAGCGTTTTACGCGGTCCAAGCGCCTGGGGGACAGTTATACCAGGCAAGCCTTGCAGGAGCGGCTCCTACTCCGGCGCGGGCGTTCTGCGGCAGCAAAAACACCATCTCAGCGTACTGGACGGAAGGTCAATATGTTGATCGACATCCAAGCAAAACTTGCTGCTGGGAAGGGCGCAGGGTATGAACACTGGGCGAAAACATTCAACCTGAAAGAAGCTGCCAAAACGCTGAACTTCCTGATTGACAATAACCTGACCGATTATGATGAACTGGCGGCACAGGCAGAGCAGACCGGGGACCGTTTTGACACAGCATCCCGTAAGATCAAACAGTTAGAGGGCCGTATGGCCGAGATCGCCAAGTTAAAGACACACATCATCAACTACTCCAAAACGAGAGAGGTCTATGCCGCCTATAAAAAGTCCCGCCACAAGAAAGAATTTCTGGCGGAACACGGTACGGAGATCGCTCAGCATGAAGCGGCAAGAAAAGCCTTTGACGCTTTGGGTGGTAAACCTATTCCAAAGGTTGCCCAGCTTTCCCAAGAATATGCCAAGCTGCTGGATGAAAAGCAAAAACAGTATGCCAAGTACAAAGCGGCCAAGCAGGATATGATTACCTACAAGACCGCCAAACAGAATGTTGATAAAATTTTAGGTTTAGAGCCGGAAGTAACAACTACACAGAAGATAAAATTAACGGAAAGAACCTAATTGCGATTAAAGTAGACAGTCAGGCAAAAATAAATACGGAGCAACTGATTCAAGGTGTCTCTCCGCATTTATTTTTTGTTGGCTTTACCATCTATCGAATATTTGATTGTCAAAAACTCTACATAATCCATGAGACTTTGCTTTGCATCTGGAGGAAAGCCAGCGGGTAGCCGAAGAATATTATGCTTACCGCCATATGGATTGGGATTGTCTGTAAGTCCTAACAGGTAATCAACAGAAACACCGAAATATTGTGCAATTTCAATCTTTATTGCATCAGGCGGCTCACTTTTATCTCTTTCATATGATGAAATAGAATGTTTATTAATTTTGAGTATTGCTGCCAGTTCGTTTTGTGTTAAGCCTGCATCTTTTCGCAGATCAAATAATCTCTCTCCTATCAACTGAAAGCCCTCCTTTATCTTTAATTATAGAATAAAAAGTCTTCGGAGGCTTCATTATTGACAAAATAAACCCTACATGATATATTATAGAATATTATTCGATTTTATACACTGATATCGTAAATGCTTCTCCTTGATTATAGTAACAGGAGGTGGTCTGTATTGTTTGATTCTCAAAAGATGCCTGACTTGGAAAGTGAGCTTGGACCCATTGCAGGAAAAGAGCAGGTATGTCCCGGCATCTACCTTCTGAGTGCGAAAGAAGATGATGAACTGTTGCCCAGAGAGTATTATGCGGTTATGGAGGAATCCCCAATTCCCCTCAAAGCAAAATCCTATGGACGTAAGCTGTCCAGCCTGTGGCTTTTCTCCCTGAATGATGGTAGCGAAGAATACAAGATCATCCAATATGAGGTTGCGAAGTACCGCGCCCAAAATCGTTTGCCGCTGGACGAGCCGCTTCGAGCTACCGCCTTTTTCGCGGCCCAATCTTTTCCGGACTATTTTGGCGTGTTTCCGGTTCCGCTCCAAACGCCAAGAGGTTGTACTACTCGGCACTGGATTCTGGATAACGGTATCTATTGGATTGAAACAGATCAGTGTGAGGAAGTCCTGGCGGTCTGTTATCCTGTGTGGTCAAGCGAATTGTCTAACGTCGCGGAGAAGCTGGGAGAACAGACGGAATATGATAAGACCCACAATATAGAGAATACCCTGGGCTACATATTTTTTCCTGAGCAAATCAGTTGTATCCCGCTTTATGAAATGATGCGGGAGCGACCAGAGTGGGCGGGCCTGGTGATCGACAAACAGGCGTTAATGAACGCCCTATGGGATGCTGCTCCTGAGTATGTCTGCCTGATAAACCAGCAGGAGCAGTCCGGTAGAAATGATTTGTTCTCTGCGCTGATGATGGAATTGGGGGTGCAGGTTGAGCCTAATATATCGTTAGACAATGTTATTACGATTTTCTCGGATGCCGGGAAAGATTTTCTGCTGCTGAAAAAGGACATGACCATCTGCCAGAACAGGGCAGACTAGCAAAAAGGGAGGGATATATCAATGGCAGTTTGCTCGTTTTTAGGAAACTCAGAAATTTATGATGTGGAAATAGATTCCATGTTACAAAATGCGATTGATCGTGTTGTAAATGAAGCCGGGAAAACAGAATTTCTATGTTACCGCTCCATCACGAACGCTTTTTTCAAACAGTGCTTTTCATCTGTGTTAAAAGCAAAGGCCCGCCATCCAGATGACATAACAATTACTCTTGTTCTTTCTGAAAAAGATTACAACGAGAAGGAAACCGATGGCATACCGGCCTGCATGGTCGATAAGATTATCTGCCTGGAAGAAAAATACTTTGAGATTGCAGGTGGAAAACAGATCCTGTTGTGGATGCTCCGGCAATCCACACATCTTATCAACGGCCTGTATAAAAACTTGTATGATCCAGAAAATTGCGTTCTTAAAGTTGCCCAAAACAGAGTACAGAAAAAGGCGAACCTGCATATTGTTGATATTACAGATGCAGATACGGTGCAGGCGATTCTGAACTGCAACACGTCTATGAATGAACGGGAACGCTATACTTCGAGAGCTTAAATAACGGGGTTTGTGTAGAAGATATTGCAGCCACTTTAGGCATCGGCAAAAACAGAGTGAAACAAGTATTAAGCCACGGATGCAGGTCGCTGCGTCAATGTATGCGGAAGCGGTATTGTAAAATGTACACTGAACGGCAAGAACAGCGGAAGTCGGTTTGCAGCGTTTTTTCGCTGGGCGAGGTTACATATGAATCTCTGAAGACCTTTGAGTATATCGTCAACTTTCTGATCTCCAAGTGCGGCGTAACACATTTTGAAGTCAGCGCAGACGATCAGAACTCCAGGTTTATGTATGTGTTGAAAAGATATAGAAAATCAGAGCAGCTTCTTTGCGATATGGAAGCTGCTCTGGATGGGACAAGCACTGACATGATAGACTGTTCTGACTTTTGTATCTGTAATCTGTCAAGCACTCCATCTGCGAAGAAAGAACATATTTTTCAGGCAAGGCGTA
>CAMWQV010000282.1 GCA_947176425.1 uncultured Clostridia bacterium | reverse complement strand
TTGCTCTTGCTCTTGCTCTTGCTCTTGCTCTTGCTCTTGCTCTTGCTCTTGCTCTCGCTCTCAATAATCGCGTCTCACGTTCTGTTGGGATTGCAGTGTTCTGCCCCGCTATATAAGGGGCCAGCCGGACAAATTGGCCAGCCCCTTTGGGGAAATGCAGTGGATTTTATGCGCCGGTGCGTTTAGCATAACGCAGACCATAGTTGCAACCTGCGCACGGGTCGCGGTCCCTTGTACGGAGCGTGGCAATGCAAACGGATTGAGCTAGCATAGGGGAAAGGTCTGCGCCCTTCATTCCCCATAGGAATGAAAATTATAAAGTCCTCAGTCGCATAGTGTCCGTTAACAGGAAAACTCTCCTTAGATAGACATATACGCTGTGATACCACTCAGCTATTATTTATTTTGCAGATAGTTGTTGAGCCATTGATACTCGAAAATGTAGGTGGTATACTGAGTCCCTCTACCAGCATCAAAGGTCACCATGCAGGTGAGCAGGTTACCCAAGCTGTCATATTGAATATCCCTCTCATCGCTGGGCAGATAGAAAAATGTTCCGACAGTCGATTTTCTGCCCAGATAATCATATCCTTGGGAATCCAGCACAGTAAGGTTGCTGTCCAGCCGTTCTTCTATCCTGCCATCTTTTTCGCCATTGGCGGTATATTTATTGGAAACCCTCATATAGGCATATTGGGGATGATCTATTGGCTGTAACTCCCCGTACTCTACCCGGTAGGCAAAACTTCCGTCCAAGCTATACTGTGTATAGCCGGTAAGAGTTCCATCTGTATATTCGTATTCCTGTTCCAGGCCCTGGTTGGTCTCATCATAATACCTATACTTGCTTATTGGATTTCCCTCTTCATCGTACTCAAAGGTTACTCGGGAGCCACTATTCAACTCCTGGTCCGATCTGTTCAGGGTGGGCAGGGCGGTTATCTTTACCAGGACATACTGATCACCATCTTCGTGGGGCAATTGTCCAATATCCACTGGTTGGGTGTTGCGGATCTCGTCTGGTTCGGTGGCGGATTCTTCTTTAGCGTCTTCGTTGCTTTCATCCTCAGCAGATGGTTCTGCTGGTTTCGGTTCCGTTTGGCTGGTCTCTGTTTTGCTAGAGCCTTCCGGTGTAGCAGAGGCTGGCGCAGAAGTACCCGAGCATCCTATAAGTGAAAACATCAGCATAGCGACAATAGCCGCCGCTGCAAATCTATAAAAGTTCTTTTTCATAGTACACCTCATTTCTTCCTATGCTTCCGGTCATATTGCCGCAGTTTCTCTTCCCGATACAACTCGTCAAGCAGTTGCTCCTGCGCAGATTTCAAACCCAGTTCCGCAGCTGTTTGGTCGGTAAAAGGGCCGGTGCCCGTTATCGCATTAAACATACGCTCTCGGTCATCCAACTTCATCTTGTAGGCCTCGCGTTCGGGGTCATCCTTTTCTCCACTGTCTCCGAACGCAGCAAGCACCGGCACACCGATCGAGAGAATAGGATAAAAGATAAATATGTAAGAGTAAAGTAAGAAAACGGTCTCGATTGCAAGGAACGCCAGATGGAAAATGACACCCAGCCAGGTAGTCCCCATCTCAGCGGCAAGGGCGCGTTCCAGAACCAAATAACCGAAGGAAACCACTGTCAGAATCGACAAAACGAAGAAGGTTTTCCAAACCCCGCCCCAGTTCTTCTGTACGCAGCCGTCCAGGATTATCAGCCGTAACAAAATGAGGACAAATGCGCCCAACGTGATGTAGTTGATCAGGGACCACTCGCTTAACGGGATTGGGCTCAGTATATCCATCCTGTTTACTGGATGCCCGTTAAAGATAAAGATCATAAGTGAGGGAATAAACAGGATGAGCCCCAGAACCTGTTTGGGCTTATTCGCAATCGCTATTCCTGAAAACGCGCTGGGCCCTCCCGCCGAGTTTCGGGACAGGAGATAAAATATGCCTATTGACAGGATCGCTCCCAAATAAATCAGGTTTAAGCTCATACCATTACTAACAAACCAGTCCACAATATCTGTCAAACGGGATTTGAACAAACCTACCACCAGAATCAACACATCGGCAATTATGCCAATCCGGCATATATGGCTTCCAACATCAGGTACCTCTAAGATATCATATAAAGCATCACCATCATGGAACAAATCATAGATCAGATAAGCCGCCGAGGTGACACATCCAAGCAGTCCGATCTGAAAAAAAGAGTCGAACATGCCTTCCAGGTTCCCTGTTGCTATGTCAAAAACCAAGTAAACCACAGGCCAAAACCAAATCGCAATATACCGCAATGCAATCTCTCCTTTCCTATCCTGATCACGGCCACGAGGTCACAGTCGGGTGCTTGTCTCCGGGATTTTCCTTTACAGCATTGGGCAGTAGCAGAGTCTCGGCCACCTGGGTGCGGTTATTGTTTTCAACATCCACTTGGGTCTGGCCGGGGATATAGCCGTAGGCAAGGTATGTAGACCGCCCAACAGGTGTACCGTCTGTGGTCACTGCGCTGATGGATACCCCCGAGCCGTAGTCATAAACAAATACAGCTTTTATATCCGTCCGGTCTAGCACCTCATTCTCCACGAGACCTTCGGTGCGGGCCAGGCGCATCTCGCCTGATGAAGTCAGGCCAAATATGGTCTTGTTACTGCAATCCAGGTAGACCATATCCGTCCAGGTCTCTATCTCCGCTTTTAAGGGGCAGTTTGAGGTGGCTGTGACGGTGCCATCGTTTTTCAGCCCCACTGCGAATTGCGTTTTATCTGCCGTATTACCCCTGGTAATCCAGGCAATATTCGTCCAGCCGGTGATTTCCTGTAATTCCGGATAGTTTTCGCCGCCGAACAGTCCCACGGTCCCGTCTCCGTTCACGGCTATGATGCTGTCGGCACTGAGTGCGCGGATATACTTTACATTATTCCCCAGTTCAGGGACCTCTTCATAATCTGCAAGACCGTGATCCCGGGATTTTACGTAGATGAACCGGAGTACCCTGCCATCTGTAGTTACCGCCGCAGCAATATCCAAGCTGCTTCGTTCCATGTCGGCATAGGAAATTTTCTCACCGGGGAAGTAGTCAAAGCCGATGTAGAACATCTGGCCATCCTGATAGATCAGCAGTCCGGAACCGTTGCTCATGTAGGCGTATTTCAGATTCGTAGGCGGGGGCAACTGGCCGAGTTCAAATTCCTGGATGTACCCCACGGTCTCGAAACTGATGGATTCGGAGAAGAACAGGGAACCGTCTTCCCGGAAATACAGGTTGTTCCCCAGACGCAGGTTTTCCTCAATAGCATCGTCTAAAGGACCTCGAGGTACGGTGTTGGTCTTGGTGTCATGGTCCTGAGTGTTCTCCGGTGCATCAGCCGTTTGGCCCTGCTTGGCCTCGTCTCCATAAGTGGGCGGGGCGCTGGAGTTCGGACTCTGTTCACTTATGGACTTCTTGTCCCCGCAGGCGCAAAGTCCTAAGCACAGAAACAGTACCAACAGCGTTGAGATAGTTCGTTTCATCATGTTCTTATATACCTCCATAGTTTTCTTGGCTTGTAGGAATTTCTGCTTTATTGCTCACATGCAAATACTTCGAAGATTACTTCCGGAACAATGCGGTGCACATCCTCTTTTTCGATACTGCGAATGGCATCCGTGTCTAAGCCGAAGCCGTGCCAAGCAGCCTCGTATTCGGCCTGCGAAACAGGATTGTCCTCGTAGGTCATCACATAATCATAAGTATCATTATAGAGTCTCTCTGTATCGTAGATGTTAAGGTAATACTGTCCGCCCTCAGTAAACAGGCATGTAGTCACAATGAAGTCGCTATAAGGGAAGGGAGAAGGCTCTAAAATGTCCCATGGCGCATTGCTTGCGTTCGAGACTCTGGCGGCAAACAGATTGTCTTCATTATAAAGGATCGTATTATATGCGTAACGGGGTATATCCGTGGAGCCCGTGCAAAGCAGGACACCCCTGACGATCTCGTCCTCATAGGTGTAAATCAGGGCGTTGTCATACATATCGATGATCAGCAGCTCAGGAATCAGATCATCCGTGATATAGGCCAGTGCGAAACGGCCCGCGCCCAGACCATACTCGGAGGCAGAACTATTACCCGACTGCTTTTCCATTAGAAAGTCAGCGTAGGCCTGCGCATAGGGAAAACGTACGGGTAGATTTTTCTCAGAGGTCTCATCTGTCAGTTCCACACTGACAGATGTACTCTTCCCTAAGTCTTTTATAGTACAATAGAGATCATATGTGCCTTTGGGTAGACCGGAGATATGGTAGACTCCCTTTTCATCCGTTACATTGGCGGCCATGACTTCACCTCTTTCACAGATCACGGGAATATCCTTGAGAGGACGGCCAGTGACCATATCTGTAACC
>CAMWQV010000281.1 GCA_947176425.1 uncultured Clostridia bacterium | reverse complement strand
TTATATTGTCGGAATTCCTGAACTAGTGTTTACACGTGTGATAAATCACTCCCCTGGGTTTATCTGAGTGGTCATTGTCGCAGTCCATCACCTCGACATCACAGCAAAGGAATCCGCTTGAACTGCGGCGGGCGTTTCTGTACTCAGCGCACACATGGTCGCGGGCAACCGCCGCCAGCATATCATCGGCACTATAGATTTCTGCCTTGTTTGGATATATGTTGTTCTGCGGATTGCCTGTGCAGTTCGCTGTGTAGAGTGTAAGCTTCATCGCATGACCTCCTTTAACTCGTCTGTAAAATAGCGGATTCTCATTTTCCGTCTCTCCGCCACAGAAATCTCACGCTCCATGCCGCTTGAAATGACGCCGCCGAACACCCACAGCTCATCACACTTGCCGACCAGCACGTAGTTGATCTTGTGCTGGGCAAGTCGTCTCTCTGCCGGGTCGCTGCCAACCATGAACTGCGGATAGAGCAGATGCGGGGCAAGCGGTATGGTGTTCCGCTCTAAGGCAAAGCGGCTGTATCTCCGTGCATTTTTCGTGTTCTGAACGGTATCCCCGGCATAGGGGGAGCAGATGTATACAAGCGGCCTGAAACCGTCAAAGGTGCGGAAATCGCGTTTCTTTTTCTCTGCCGCCACCCTTGTGACCGAGTCATAATAACCCTCGCTGTTATACTTTCCCACTTCACTTTCCTCCTTCGATGAGACTGATATTTCGTTCCACTCTTTTCTTCAGAGCTTCGGTTTTTCTGATTTTGGTTTCATAATATTTCTTGTCATTGGCTTCCGATTTTGACATTGAACCTATCGCCGCATAGCGAATGTTGTATTCTCTAAGAATGTTTTTATATCCCAGAATTTCCTGCTGATAGTACTCCGCCATGCCGCGCAGCTCTGACAGCAGAGCCGTCCTATCTTCCTCGGTGCAGTAACGGTTGATAAGCGGCGCTATTTTCCTTGCCTTTTGCAAGTTGCAAGGAAAGAAAGCCTTTACACTCAACTCCATATAGCCTGTTTCCCACTCGATTCTCAAAATTTCCATAATCACATCAATCCTTCTGGTAAAATTCGCACTCGTAGCCGTCTGCCCGGAGCAGCAGCCCCTCCGCCCAGGGCGGTGTTCTGCCCATCTGTTCGCACACAGCTTTCAGCGACATCCTGCGGTCAGCTTCAATGATGATTTCATCGTGGACATGAGCCACAATCGCACAGTGCGACAGTGTTCGCATGGCATAGCAGAGAATATCCCGGCTGATAGCCTGCACAATGTTTTCGACAAATTTGGGACCGTAGCTTTCCAGCCGCTCCCATTTCTTCGTACCGCCAATGCCCATGTAAGTCACCGACTCACCACCGAATCTGTTCTCGCCTATGCAGGGTTTCACATATGCCAGCCGTCTGCCAGAGGGCAAGGTAATGAATAAAAATCCACTCTTGTATTCAAATCCAATGCCGTGTGTCTCTGTGGACAGTCTTTTTTTGATGCTGTCCTTTACAGCTCTGTCAACCGCCCACCAAAGCTTTACAATGTTGGGATTGGCTTCCCGCCAACTATCAACCAGTGGCTGTAGCTCATCCTCTGTCATCCCTGCCTCCAATGCGCCCATCGCTTTCAGTGCGCCAACTGCCCCTCCATAGCCACAGGACAGCGTCGCTTGCTTACCTTTTTGCCGCAAGTCTGCATTTTCACCATGCTTTTCAACTTTGCAGTGGAACATTCGTGAGGCGGTTGCGCAGTAGATGTCGCCGCCTGTTTCAAAAACATCCAGTACCCACTGCTCCCCGGCAAGCCATGCAAGCACTCTCGCTTCAATCGCTGAGAAGTCCGCCACGATGAACTTTTTGCCGTACTGCGGCACAAATGCCGTGCGGATGAGCTGGGACAGTGTGTCTGGAATATCGTCATAGAGCAGGGACAGAGCATCGAAGTTTCCTTGTGCTATCAGCCCTCTTGCCTCTGCCAAATCGGACATATGGTTCTGAGGTAAATTTTGCAGCTGGACGAGCTTGCCTGAGTTGGATACTATTCTGCCATTAGCCATAAAACGGTTATTAGGTCCGGCATTAATGATGTCATAGGTCCGCATTCCGTTTCCTCCTATTTTCAAGCATCGTTTTTGTACGTGCATCAATATAGGCTCTGTAGGCTTCCGGGTCTTTCTTCAGCTTTGCCCACCAAGCTTTTACACCCTTACTTGCCGCCGCACCTTGTTTTTCTCTATCAATTGCTGCCCTTGCTTTTTCTGTCACACTTCTTTTTTCTTCCTCCGAAAGAGTAGAAAAATGCCTTTTTTGGGCGGCTGCTATTTTGGACCCAATGGCAACCTTATCCGCTTCACTTCTGTCAGCCCATACTTGTGTCACCGCTGCACTGCGGATATCATTCTGCCGATATTTGTGCATCAGACGTTCCTTTAGGGGTCTGGGGTCTACTTTGGTTTCGCATGGCGCAGGAGCACCCTTCATACGATTTGCGATTCGAATGGCGCGGTAAGCAAGAGCGTATGCTTCTCTTGGATGCTCCCTTCTCCATTTTTTGCATCCCTGTTGCAACTTTTCGTAGTCAGTCCAATCCTGCTGTTTCTTTCTATCTGATAGTCTCTTTAGGAAAGCCTCTCTTTCTTCCGGATTGGCATTAAGCCGTTCCCAGAAAAGCCTGCCGCCTTCTGCGGCGTCATTTAATCCACCAGCTGACAAATTCATTGAATGCGACTTTGGTGTTTCAGCGATGTATTTCTCTTCGAGTTGCAGTGCATCAAAACGGTTAGTGGTGCGGCAGATTTCCTCTACCCGAAAACTCTCAGCCCCACAGCTGCGGATTGCACAGTATAAGGGATGTTCCGGTGCTTCCCCGTTTTCTGCACGGTATTTATGGTGTCTCCAACGCTCAGAGAGGGACATACTCGTATACCCAACGTACTGTTTCCCATCTGGAGAAATCGCACGATAAACTATATAGGTTTTTCTTTTCCCTTCCATAGTGCCAACTTCATCTCCTTTGCATCCCTAAGAGGAATCTTTGTATGCTCATCAATAAAAACCTGATGCTCCGGTGTTGCGATGATGCCGTCCCACTCAATCACCTATCACCGCTAAACACCACGCCCTCATGCTGTACCCAGTTTTCTCCGTCAAACACAAGATCCGTTTTTAGAACCCCTTCAATCGGTTTTTCATACACTTTCCCGTGAATATCTTTTACAAGTACGGGAGTTGATTCTGCAAGGCAGAATCGGCCTGTGCGATTAGCTCCATAAAATTTGAACATCCCATGCGCACGACTGTCTTCACATACTGCGTTCTCCATTGCTTGGTATTTCTTGACGGAGGATTTGGCAAGCTGCTGCCGGAGCGTCAATGCAGTTTTCACATCACCTGTCGTATCCTTTAGCAGTTTTGCAACCACCTTTTTGTCGAGTGATTCTGCCTCAACGCCGTTCTCCGAAAGCCAACGCCGCATCTGCTGGACGGAATTTGGGTTCTCCAGCCTTGTCAACTCTGTCATCGTGGCTGTCAGCTCCTCTTTGGCTCGTGCATCAATCACTATCGCCTGAGTGACCATTTCCATATCCACACCAATGCCACGGTCGTTAATTTCCTGGTCGAGCCAGTACTCTTCCCAAACCTCATCGGGAACAGGGAATCTTGACAGCTTTTGTTGAATCTGCATTTCGACTTCCACATCGCGAATATTATAGGTCTTGAACCTCGCCCATTTCACCCGGTCATGCTCCGGCAGGTTTCGTGTTCTGCCGCCGTTCGCTTTGGTCGGCTTACAGGGAACGCAGAAGTAACGGATGAGGTCTTTGCCCTCGGTCAGCTTCTGCTTCTCCAAACCCAGTACCGCACCTACATCTTCCAGCGACTGCGGAAGCCCCATATAGGCAGACCAGACCATAGAGCATCGCCATGATACCGGGTCAAGATAGTCGCCTGTGGGTAATCCCAGATAGCGGGACAGGCACACACGCTCGAAGTTGGCGTTGAATGCCCACTTGGTGACAGTCTCATCTTCCAATGCCGCCAGAACGTCAGCGGGGATATGCTCACCACACGCCAAGTCGACCACCTGTACTCCACCGCCGTCCACTGCATAGCCGAACAGCAGGATTTCAAAATCAGGCGATTCTGCATATCTGTAAACCCCGCACTTAGCAAGGTCAACGGAGGAAAAAGACTCAATGTCGATTTCTAAATTCCTTATTTTAGCCATGTAGCCTCCCTCCTATGGCTGCGCAGGGCAGCAGGAATAAGCTCCCGCCGCCCCACATATTTTTTAGTCGAGGAAATCGTCCTCTTCGTCCTCCAGGTCTGCGAAGTCATCCTCAGCCCTGCTCTTGCCGCCCAGAGGTTCGCCGTCACGGATTTTCTGTAAGTTGTTCAACCCACAGG
>CAMWQV010000280.1 GCA_947176425.1 uncultured Clostridia bacterium | reverse complement strand
CCCAGCTGATAGAACCGTCTCACCAGCGGCAGCGTCTCCTCCCGGTCCTCCGGGCAGACCGACAGCAGCACCGTCCCATGATCCTGCAAACGCATTCCGGCGGCCTGCATCGCCTTGTACAGCGCATACGGCAGACGGTCGTCATAGCCAATCGCCTCCCCGGTAGACTTCATCTCCGGCGACAGATACGCGTCCAGCCCGCTCAGTTTGCTGAACGAGAACACAGGCACTTTGCAGTACCACCGCTGTTTTTCTTTCGGGTACATCTCCGTAATTCCCTGGTCCCGCAGGCTCTCGCCCAAAATGACCTTTGTCGCGATATCCGCCAGAGACCAGCCTGTGGCTTTTGACAAAAACGGGACCGTCCGGGAAGACCGCGGATTGACTTCGATCGTATAGACTTTTTCCTGACGGTCCACGATAAACTGGATATTGTACAGGCCGATAATTCCGATTCCCAGCCCCAATTTTCTGGTATAGTCCAGAATCGTATCTTTTACGGTCTGAGAAACGGAGAATGTCGGATACACGCTGACCGAATCGCCGGAGTGGACGCCGGTACGCTCCACCAGCTCCATAATGCCGGGGACAAATACGTCTTTTCCGTCACAAATTGCGTCTACTTCCACTTCTTTTCCGATAATATACTTATCTACCAGAACCGGTTTGCTGGAATCCACCTGCACCGCGTTTTGCAGATAACGCCGCAGCATCTCCTCGTTGGTCACAATCTCCATCGCACGCCCGCCCAATACGAAGCTGGGACGCACCAGCACCGGATAGCCGATTTCTTTTGCCGCCCGAACGCCGTCCTCCAAATTGGTGACAGCCTCGCCGACAGGCTGTGGAATCTCCAGTTCCTGCAATACGTGTTCAAAGATTTTGCGGTCCTCCGCACGCTCAATGGCGGCGCAGTCTGTACCGATTATTTTTACTCCGCGGTCCCGCAGCGGCTGGGCCAAATTGATTGCCGTCTGTCCGCCGAGGGAAACAATCACGCCCTCCGGCTGCTCCAGTTCGATAATATTCATCACGTCTTCCACCGTCAGCGGCTCAAAATAGAGCTTGTCGCTGCACGTGTAGTCTGTGGAAACCGTCTCCGGGTTGTTGTTGATGATGATTGCGTCATAGCCGCTCTGCTTGATTGTCTGCACCGCATGGACGGTAGAATAGTCAAACTCCACGCCCTGCCCAATCCGGATCGGGCCGGAACCCAGGACAATGATCTTTTTGTGCGGGGAAACTATGGATTCGTTTTCATCCTCATAGGTGGAATAAAAATATGGCACATAGCTCTCAAACTCGCTGGCGCAGGTATCGATCATCTTGTAAACGGGGAAAATTCCCAGTTCTTTCCGCCGGTCGAACACTTCCCGTTCCGTGCATTTCCAAAGCCAGGCCAGAGCGCGGTCAGAAAAGCCCTTCCGTTTCGCTTTGCGCAGAATCGCGGGGTCCCAGGGCCGCGCCTTGATTTCTTCCTCACAGCGGACGATATAGCTGATCTTATCTAAAAACAGCATATCAATCTGCGTTGCGCTGGAGATTTGCCCCAGGTCCGTATGACGGCTCATCAGTTCGGCAATGGCAAAAATACGGTCATCCGTGCCGATCTTGATATAATCCAGCAGTTCTTTCGCGGTGTAATCGTCAAATTTCTCCATATAAATATGGCCCACGCCCGCTTCCAGAGAACGGACCGCCTTCAAAATGCTCTCCTGCAAAGTCCGCCCTACCGCCATTACTTCACCGGTCGCCTTCATCTGCGTACTCAGCGCGTTGCTGGCATTTCCGAATTTGTCAAAGGGGAACCGGGGCATTTTTGTTACAACATAGTCCAGCGCGGGTTCAAAACAGGCGGGCGTATTGGCAAGCTGGATTTCATCCAAGTGCATCCCGACAGAAATTTTCGCGGACACACGGGCGATGGGATACCCGCTGGCCTTGCTTGCCAGGGCGGAGGACCGTGACACACGGGGATTCACTTCAATCACATAGTACTGGAACGACTGCGGGTCCAGCGCAAACTGCACATTGCAGCCGCCCTCAATCTCCAGCGCACGGATTAAACGCAGGGCGCTGTCACGCAGAAGATGATATTCTTTATTGGTCAGCGTCTGGCTGGGCGCAACCACGATGGAATCGCCGGTATGAATGCCGACCGGGTCAATATTCTCCATATTGCAGACGGTGATAGCCGTGTCGTTGGCGTCGCGCATGACCTCATACTCGATCTCTTTATAGCCCTTGATGCTCTTCTCTATCAGCACCTGTCCCACCGGCGACAGTTCCAGCGCGGTCCGCATCATCTGACGCAGGCCGGCTTCATCCTCCGCGAAACCGCCGCCGGTACCGCCCAGCGTAAACGCGGGACGCAGAATCACCGGATATCCGATTTCGTCCGCCGCCTTGACCGCCTCGTCAATATTGGTGGCGATTTCCGACGGCACGACCGGTTCTCCCAGCCCCATGCACAGTTCTTTAAATAATTCCCGGTCCTCGGCGCGGCGGATGCTTTCATAGCTTGTCCCCAGCAATTCCACATTGCACTCCTGCAAAATCCCCTGACGCTGCAATTCCATCGCCAGGTTCAGGCCGGTTTGTCCGCCGATGCCGGGTACAATTGCGTCCGGACGTTCAAAACGCAGAATTTTAGCCAGATATTCCACCGTCAGCGGCTCCATATAGACTTTATCCGCGATGGCCGTATCGGTCATAATCGTGGCGGGGTTAGAGTTCGCCAGAATGACCTCATACCCCTCCTCACGCAGCGCAAGACACGCCTGCGTACCGGCATAGTCAAATTCCGCGGCCTGTCCAATCACAATCGGACCGGAACCGATGACAAGAATTTTATGCAGGTCCGTTCTTTTAGGCATTCTGTTTCCCCTCCTCCATCATCGCGATAAACTGATCGAACAAATACCCGCTGTCCTGGGGGCCGGGCGCGCTCTCGGGATGGTACTGTACGGAAAATACCGGTTCTGTTTTGGAGCGGAGCCCCTCCACAGTGCCGTCTAAAATATTGACGTGGGTCACCTCCAGACCGGTTCCCTCCAGAGACGCGGCGTCTACCGCGTAGCTGTGGTTTTGGCTGGTAATCTCCAGTTTCCCGTTTGCCAGGGACTTGACCGGATGATTTCCGCCCCGGTGTCCGAATTTCAGCTTAAAAGTTTTTCCGCCGTAAGCAAGCGCGATCATCTGATGTCCCAGGCAGATGCCGAAAATAGGAAGCTTGCCCCGCAGCGCCCGCACCAGTTCGATCACAGGCGTCACGTCCTCCGGATTGCCGGGGCCGTTGGACAGGAAAACGCCGTCCGGTTCCATGCCCAGAATCGCGGACGCGGGCGTGTCGTAGGGAACGACAGTCACATTGCAGCCGCGTCCATTAAGAGACCGGACGATATTTAATTTGATGCCGCAGTCTACGGCAACAACGTTATAACGGTGGTTGGAAGTGCGGGAATACCAGCGTTTTTTGCAGCTCACCTGACTGACCTGGTCATGGGGGAGCTGTGCCGCGGCAAGCCGTTCCAGCGCGGTTTCACGGCTGACAGAGATGTCCGTCAGCAGCGCGGGGCGGCTTCCGAAGTCACGGATGCTGCGGGTCAGCCTGCGGGTGTCGATTCCCTCAATGGCGGGGATGCCGTAGTCCTCCAATATTTCCGAAAGCGTCTTTGTATAGCGGAAATTGCTGGGGATATCGTTATATTCCCGGACCGCCAGCGCGCCGATTGTCGGAATCTTCGTCTCAAAATCCTCGTCGGTAATGCCGTAGTTGCCGATGATCGGATACGTCATGACGGCCATCTGCGCAGTATAAGAAGGGTCGGAAACAATCTCCTGATACCCGACCATAGAAGTATTAAATACAATCTCGCATACCCGGTCCACTTTCGCGCCGAAACGGTAGCCCGGATACTCGCTGCCGTCGGCCAGTACGATCTTACAGTCATAGGTCCTAATCATAAGTTGCGCTCCTTCCAATGAATGTCAGCCTTATCTGTCTGCATTGAAAAAACATTGAAAAAATATTATAAAATCATTGAAAGAACTATCTCACAGTTTGTCGATTAAGTCAAGGTCAAACATTTGAAATTTACGGATTTATGAAAAATTCATAGTAAAGGCGCAGGCTTGCGAGAGATAATTCTACATTATTTCATCTTGCACTTTTCTGAGGAAAATGGTAGCCTAAAGTAGTATTTCTATTATGTGTACCCAATGGACAACGTTTTTATCAGACCGTTTTTCGCGATTGAGGATACAGCGAAAGGAGATTTGCATATGAAAAAAGTGGCTGTCATCATGGGAAGCGCCAGCGATCTCGGAGTTGTGCGGAAAGCCGCGGATACGCTGGAGGCATTCGGCGTCCCCTTTGAGGCGCACGTGTATTCGGCGCACAGAACACCG
>CAMWQV010000279.1 GCA_947176425.1 uncultured Clostridia bacterium | reverse complement strand
GAGAATTGGCACTTTGATTCCCGCTCCGCGCAGTTCTCTGGCCTCGTCCACGTTGGCGATTGCCAGATATTCCGCACCCAGTTACGCCAAAGTCCGTGCCGTTTCCACAGAACCGTGGCCGTAAGCGTCCGCCTTTACCACCCCAAGAAATCGGGACTTGGGGCCCATTTGGGCGCACAGGGCATGGTAATTATGCGCCAGTGCGTCCAAGTCGATTTCCGCCCAGGTACGTTTTAATGTGCTTTCCATCGTTTCCCCTCTTTCGTTCAAACCGATTTTTCGGATAAAGTATATCACTGTTACAGACGCTTTTCAACCCTCGTTTATAGACGCTGCCGGTAGCGGATTGATGCGGCCTTTCTTGAACAAGCTGCCGACGGTTCATTCTTTTCTCCCTTTTCAGATTAAGATCGTTTTTTCGATTTCATCAGAACAATGCTATATATGCCTAATAGAGTATATATAATAACAAGTCCAATTAGGCTTATTGTTTTATATCCGCTGAATGTAGTGAAGCAGTATGGCAGGGCACATATGTCAATAAAGCCATGCAAAATAATCGGCATCCACAGATTATTAGTCCTTTTGTATATTGCCCCAAAGTACAAGCCCATTCCGATCGTCGAAATTACTTTAAATAGAATTACAAGTGACTCCATACCAATCATACCGGGAATATGTCCCAATCCGAAAACGACTGATGATACCCATATGGCAATGACCGTATGACGCTCATTTTTGTAAGCAATTTTGTCAACAATGTTAAGGAACAAACCTCTAACATATAACTCCTCAATAAACGCTACACCGAAATAATACAAAACGCCTTCAATCAGGATTTTCCATACACTCGGCCTATAATCAAAAGGTGCAAGCCCTATGATAAATGCAATGCAAGATAAAATACCCGCCACTATGCCTGCAAAAGCGTACTTTTTTAATCCATCAATCAATCCAGAAGTGTGAAGTCCAAGTTTCCAATCTTTCCCAAATAATTTCAGGGCAAACCATCCGAAAAATCCTATGATTAGAAAATTTACCAGCAGACTAATGATATATGGCGTCACATCAGATAAACTGCACTTTACAAATAATATCGCAGGCAAGCCGGATATATCCATAGAAGCTAAAATCAATGTTAAGATTGTCATAGCAGTTATTTGTTTTTTATTCATGATCTAATTCCTCAAATACCGATTTGTTGCTTTGCATATTATCATAAGCTTCCAGAAAATTCAATATGAGTTGGTGAAGTTGCTGGAGTTTTATCCCAGCAGCCATTATCTTAAAAGATACATTCTATAGATTACACGGGAATCTGCTTTGCAGACGTTTCTGAGTCTAAGAGAAAAGCGAAAAATAATTTCCCGCATGGAAAGTATATCGCTGTTACAGGCGCTTTTCAACCCTCGTTTATAGATGCTGCCAGTAGTGCATTCTTTTTGTGATGTTGACTTTTTGGTCCAGAAACTATATAATATACCGGCAGGGAGGTGCAGATTTATGGCACAGGCAACTTTTTCTGTCCATATGGATGAAACGCTGAAAAAACAGTTTGAGGCCATGTGTGCGGATTTTGGCATGACGGCTTCTACAGCTATCAATGTATTTGCTAAAGCGGTTGTCCGAGAAAGAAAAATTCCTTTTGAAATTCTATCTCCGGAACCTAAGATTACACGGGAATCTGCTTTGCAGACGTTTCTGAGCCTGAGAGAAGAAGCGAAAAATAATTTCCCGCATGGGATGTCTTCAGAAGAAATTGACGAAGAAATACGCAAAGCCAGATATGGAGAAACTACCTTATGATTTGCTGTGCGGTTATTGATACGAATGTACTTGTTTCTGCCTTGCTCTCTTCCCATGATGATGCGGCAACAGTACAGGTGGTCAGCAGAATGTTCAAAGGCGAGATCGTTCCTATATACAGCAGACAGATTATTTGTGAATATCAAGAAGTGCTTAGCCGCAGAAAATTTCATTTCACACAAAGCAAGGTTGATTTTTTGATATCAGCGATTGAAAGGTTTGGAATTTTTGTGACGCCTTCCCCCACAGGTGCAGTCTTGCCGGACAGGAAGGATTTGCCCTTTTATGAGGTAGTTATGGAAAAACGCGACAGTGATGCCCACTTGGTAACAGGCAATCTGAAACATTTTCCGGCAGAGACATTTATTGTAACACCCCGGCAAATGCTCAATATTTTAGATGGGATAGAAAACTGATTAAGACATGAGAAATAAATTTCTCTCTAACCTGGATTTATGCGGGAAATGCACAAACCAGGCGAAACGGGACCGCCTCCTGAGAGGCAGTCCCGTTTTCATAAAAAGCGTCTGATTATTTAATGACTTCACCGCGGGCCTTTTTTTCCTCAATCTCCCGCAAGGCGTCTTTATGGGACAGATTGATGCGGCCTTTTTCGTCGATTTCGGTGACCTTGACCCAGATCATATCGCCGATCTTGCACACGTCCTCGACTTTTTCCACGCGCCGGTTGGCCAGCTTGGAGATATGAACCAGGCCGTCTTTCCCGGGGGCGAGTTCGACAAACGCGCCGAACTGCATGATTCTGACAACGCGTCCATAATACAGACTGCCCGCCTCCGGTACGAACACAATGGCATCGATTGCGGCCTTTGCGGCGTCGCAGGAAGCGGCGTCCGGGGAAGCAATCCGGATGGTGCCGTCCTCTTCGATATCGATTTTCGCGCCGGTATCCGCAACGATTTTTTGAATTACGCTGCCGCCCTTGCCGATGACATCGCGGATATTGTCCGGGTCGATCTTCATGACAATCATCTTCGGCGCCCACTTGCAGACTTCCGGTCTGGGCGCGGGGATGCAGGGGAGCATGATCTTGTCGAGAATTTCGCACCGGGCGTCATAGGTAATCTCCAGCGCGTTTTTAATAATCTCCATGGTCAGGCCGTCATTTTTCAGGTCCATTTGAATGGCAGTAATGCCTTTTTTCGTACCGCCCACTTTGAAATCCATTTCGCCGTGGAAGTCCTCGACGCCCTGGATATCGATAAACGTGGTAAAGGACCCGTCATCGTCCTGAATCAAGCCGCAGGAGATACCGGCGACAGGCGCTTTGATGGGCACACCGGCATCCATGAGGGCCAGGGTGCTTCCGCAGATAGAGCCTTGGGAGGTGGAGCCGTTGGAGCTGACGACCTCGCTGACAACACGAATCGCGTAAGGAAATTCTTCCTCACTGGGCAGGACAGGCAGCAAGGCGCGTTCTGCCAGCGCGCCGTGACCGATTTCGCGGCGTCCGGGACTGCGGGAGGGCTTTGCCTCGCCCACAGAATAGCCGGGGAAATTATAGTGGTGCATATAGCGTTTTATCTCGTCCGACCAGATGGAATCCAATTTCTGGGCGGCGGAGATGAGGTCCAGGGTGCAGATAGAAAGCACCTGTGTCTGCCCGCGGGTAAACAGACCGGAACCATGGACCCGCGGCAGCAGGCCGACTTCGGCAGCCAGCGGACGGATTTCATTTTTCTGCCGTCCGTCTACGCGGTGGCCTTCCAGCAGCCACGCTTTGACGATTTTTTTCTGGAATTTATAGGTAAACTCGTCCAGATACTGGTCCATATCCGGATATTCCTCCAGATACAATTCGTGCCAGTGGTCGATGAGCTTGTTCCAGCGCGCCTCACGGACATTTTTGTCATCCGTATCCATTGCGGCTTTTGCCTCGTCCATCGTCGCTTCCACAATCTTGTCGAACAGCTCCTGGTTAAAATCGGCGTGGGGGTAGTCAAATTTTTCTTTGCCAATTTCAGCAACCATTTGATTGATTAACGCAATCTGTTTCTGGTTTTCGTTATGGGCGAGCTGGATCGCCTCAAACATCAGGTCATTGGGAATCTCGTTGGCCCCGGCCTCGATCATGACGACCTTTTTCCCGGTGGAGACAACGGTCACATCCAGGTCGGAATGCTGGGACTGCTCCTGGGTGGGATTGACCACCAGTTTTCCGTCCACATAGCCGATCTTCAGCGCGCCGACAGGCCCGTTCCAGGGAATATCGGAGATGGCGAGGGCGGCGGAGGTGCCAATCAGAGCGGCGATCTCAGGAGAGCAGTCGTGGTCCATGCTCATGACGGTACACATAATCGCCACATCGTTGCGGAAATCGCTGGGGAACAGAGGACGGACGGGGCGGTCGATCACGCGGCTGGTGAGGATTGCTTTCTCACCGGGGCGTCCCTCACGGCGCAGGAAGCTGCCGGGGATGCGGCCCACAGCATACATTTTTTCTTCAAAGTCCACACTCAGGGGGAAAAAATCGATTCCGTCTCTGGGGCGTGCAGAGGCGGTGGCGGTCACAAGCACGGTGGTCTCGCCGTAAGTCACCATAACGGCGGCGTTGGCCAGCTCCGCGATTTTGCCGGTCTCCAGAGTGAGGG
>CAMWQV010000278.1 GCA_947176425.1 uncultured Clostridia bacterium | reverse complement strand
CCATTCTTTAGGGCTATCCTTTTTTGTGAACTTTCAACTCTCAAGTATCATAGAAAATAGCAAAAAAGTTCTGTGGATTCCGACAAGCAGTTTCCACAGAACTTGATTTTATTTACCAGATAGAAACCCGTGCTTCCGGGGCAAGCCACATACCGTCATCTGATTGGATATCGAACGCGGTATAGAACTCATCACAGCTTTGCAGAACGCGGCTACCGCGAAGTTTGCCGGGGGCGTGGACATCAACCTGCGCCAGATAAGTCTGCATTTCCCTGGTGCCTGTAAAACTCCAGGTACTTGCGGCGCTGCGGTAAAGGGCGGCATAATCGGGGTTTTCGTTTTGGCTTTCGGCCTGTGTGATGCAGGCAATCGCACCTAAATCCGCGATATTTTCGGAGAGGGTCAGCGTACCGTTGCAGATCACGCCGGGGATTGCTTCCACGCCGTCATAAAACGCGACGGCCTGTGTGCAGAGTTTTTCAAACGCGGCATAGTCCTCCGCGGTCCACCAATCCGCCGCATTGCCCTTGCTGTCATACTTCGCGCCGTTGTTGTCAAAAGCGTGGGTAATCTCATGGGCAATTACATAGCCGATTCCGCCGAGATTCTCCGTAGCGTCCGCGCTGACATCGTACAGAGGGGCCTGCAAAATGCCTGCCGGGAAATTGATGCTGTTAGAGGTAGGACTGTAATATGCGTTGACCGTATATGCGGGCATCTGCCATTCCGTTTTGTCCACGGGCTTGCCGTATTTTTCCACCGCTTCTGCCTGCGCGGCTTTTGCAATCGAAAGGATATTATCGAAATAACTTCCGCCGTCTGCGGCGCTTTTGATCTCCGCCTGATCAAGATACGTATCCCAGCTGTCCGGATAACCGACATTCACCGCCATCGCGTCCAATTTTTCCAGCGCTTTCGATTTTGTTGTGCTGCTCATCCAGTCCAGCGCCTGAATGCGTTCTTTATAGATATCAAGGAAGTTCTGAATCATAGCTTCCACATCTGTTTTAGCCTGGGCGGTGAAATAGCGTTCCACATAAGCCTCGCTGAGATAATCCGCAAGATACGCCTGTACCTGCTGCGCCGCAATATCTTCGTCAGGCAGGTTCATATCCGCACCATAGCGCGCCGACTGGAAAGCAATCGCCGCGTCCGTAAATTCACGGTTCAGCGTAGCCGCATAGCCGCTCAGCAGTCCCAGTTTCATAGCGGTCTTCAGCTCGTCCAAATGCGCGTCAGTCAAAAACGAGGCAGACGCTTTCAGCAGGCCGTCGTCTATAACCACAATTTCTTTGGGGACAGGAAACCCGGACGCGGACAGTACTTCATCCAGCTCCATACCCGGCAAAAGCTGTTTGAGCTGCGTCATCGTATACAGATTGGACGTTTTGCTGATATCGCCGTAATCCTGCCGGTCCAGCATAGACGCGGACAGAGTTTTTTCCATATTGTAAAATGCTTCCGCATGAGCCGCCGCGTCCTCCGCAGGCTCGCCGCTCAGGGTCAGGAGCGTAACAAGATACTGCTGATAGACCTGCGCGATCGTACCGCCCTCCGCATACTCTTCTTTGCTCAGAACAGACGGAGTGGGGCCGCTGAACGCCAGAACATAACGGCTGCTGTTGCGGGCATCCACCGTCATGCCGAAACCCACCAGCAGAGACGCCGCCAGTTCTTTTGAAAGCTTATGATGCACATCCATCAAAGCGGGCAGGGTTTCCGCCTGATCAATCGCGTCCAAATAGGGCTGGATGGGTGTTAAACCGGCCTCGTTGCGGCTCTCCCAGTCCAGAATATTGCTGTACAGATTTTTGATTTTTTCCTGTGCCGAACCGGTCTTAGGAGTTCCGGA
The DNA here is from genome assembly GCA_947176425.1 of uncultured Clostridia bacterium. Classification (GTDB taxonomy): domain Bacteria; phylum Bacillota; class Clostridia; order Oscillospirales; family Oscillospiraceae; genus Pelethomonas. Next base: position 2,568 of record CAMWQV010000278.1, on the reverse strand, counting down.
CGCGATTTCTTTGATTAAATCCGATACCTGTTCCGTCACCTCATAAGTCAGTTCATAAAGCGTACCGCTGTAGGGATATCCCGGCGGAAATTCAGCGGTTTCCAGCCACTCTTTGTTAACAGCGGCATAGAAATCGTCTTTCAGATTTGTTCCTTCCAGAGCGTATACACGGCGAATCAGCAGGTCCAGCTCCCGGGCAGTAACAGGTTCGCGGGGAGAAAGCGTCGTCTCGCTCGTACCGGCCACGATCCCGGCCTGGAAGACGTTTTCCAGACGTTCGACCGCCCAATTCGGCACATCGGTAAATTTGACTCCCGAAAAAGCGGTCCGTGCGCTGTCGCCTTTGGGTTCCGGCAGTTCTCCGAACGCGTTGGACAGCATGACCAGCGCTTCCACACGTGATACAGGACTGTCTAGGGCCAAATCGCCGTTTTCGTAACCTTGCAGAACATCAGCCGCCGTTACGTCAGGGTTATAATCATCCGCAGCAGAGACAAGGATATCCCGTGCTTCTCCACGGGTAAGACCTGTTGTTTCAGCAGCCCGCACGGTTTGCAGCAGAGCAGGAAACAGAAAAACGACAAGCAGGACTGTCAGAAGTTGTCTTGAGTGTTTCATAGCGGATGATTCCTTTCTTGTTGTTTCGATAAATTTCTACGAATAGCATTATAGCATCGTACGGGGGTGTTCGTCAAGGCGGATTTTTTGGCGCTGAATTTTCTATTATAGTATGCCCCGAATATGCAATTTTTTGAGACAGATAAATACGGCCTTTAGAAAATTGAAAGATTATTGACAGAATTGCCGGTTGCTTTATAAAAAATAATCGCTTATAATAGCAGATGAAACTATATTTTGGAGGAAAAAGAGTATGACACTGCTGGAAAAACTGCTCGGACATACCCTGATCCAAGCCGGTAATACGTTCGGATTATTGGCTGCCATGTGCGTATCTGTTGCGCTTTCGATTTGGTTGGAACAGAAATATCAATGGGCGTCCAAGGTATCTGGATCAATCATTGCGTTGGTTTTGGCAATGGCAATGGCAAACATTGGCATTCTTCCCACTTCCTGCGTTCTGTATGATGATATCGTGTGGGGTGTCGTCGTACCGCTTGGGATTCCGCTGCTGCTGCTTCAATGCAATCTTCGAAAAATCTGGCGGGACGCCGGACGGATGCTTACAATCTTTCTCATCGGCGCGGCAGGAACGATCTGCGGTGCGTTTCTGGCCTTTTATCTTCTGCGCGGCGCGTATGCGGCAGCGGGCGGCAGTGTGACGGACCTGGCGGCGGTTACGTCCATGATGACCGGTTCGTACATTGGCGGCAGCGTGAATTTTTCCGCAATGGCGATGCAGCATGGGTTAAACGGTACCGATGTGGCGGCGGCGGCCACCGTAGCGGATAATCTGCTGATGGCGCTGTATTTCTTTGTATTGGTCGCGTTTGCTGGAATGCGTTTTTTCCGCAGCCATTACCCCCATCCCCATATCACGGAAGTAGAGCAGGGCTCTGCCGGACAGGACGCGCAGACGCAGGCCGCCGCGTTCTGGAGCCGGAAGAATATTTCTTTGAAGGATATCGCTTTTAATCTCGCCTATGCCACGGTAGTCGTGCTGGCCTCAAACAGCATTGCCGCTGTGTTCAGCCCTCTGTCCGCGTCAGGAGTCCCGGGCAGTTTTCAGGCGGGACTGACCGACTTTATCGGGAAATTTTTCGGCAGTCAATATGTGTGGATCACCACCATTTCTATTTTTGTAGCAACGTTTATGGACAGGCAGGTGGAAAAAATGCATGGGTCCCAGGAGATCGGCACATATTTTATCTATCTGTTTCTGTTTGTCATCGGCGTGCCGGCCAATATTTACACCGTTGTGACAAAATCGCCCCTGCTGTTGGTGCTGACGTTTATTATGGTCGTAGTCAATATGGTCTTCTGCTTCTGCGGCGCGAAGCTGCTGCGGTTCGATCTGGAAGACGCAATCATCGCCTCCAACGCGAATATCGGCGGGCCGACCACCGCCGCGGGAATGGCAATCGCACAGGGCTGGGCAAAGCTGGCGGGACCGGCAATGCTGGCAGGCGTGCTGGGATATGTCATCGGGAACTATGCGGGAACGGTTGTCGGCATCATTCTCGGCGCATGATCTGTCCGGCGGTCCATAAAAATTCACAGATTTTACCTTCTCTGTGTGGAATTTACCCTTGCATTTTTTTGTTTTCATGTTACAATAGAGCTACCATTCTATTAGGGAGGTAAAACAAGTATGGCTCACAAGATTACTGATGCCTGCGTCAGCTGCGGTACCTGTGTTGAGAATTGCCCCGTTGAGGCGATTTCTCAGGGTGACACCCAGTATGTGATCGACGCTGACACCTGTGTGGATTGCGGCGCTTGCGCGGCGAACTGTCCTGCCGAAGCAATTGTAGAGGACTAAACTACATAGGAAAGACACCCGCTCCTGTTTTGAGGGGGCGGGTGTCTTTTATACCTTTTCTTCAGGAAAAAATATAATGAACTTTCGGAATCTTAATGAATAAGGACACAAAGATTCGGTGCGCGGAA
>CAMWQV010000277.1 GCA_947176425.1 uncultured Clostridia bacterium | reverse complement strand
CGCCCCCGCGAATCGGAGACATATGTAGGCTAAAGCTTAGACGCCGTACTTATCCACGTCGGCCTGGGTGAGGGTTTCGGCGTTGAAGCCCTGTTCGGGGGTGTAGATAATTTTCTCATCGGGGGACTTGCCGTTCTGCAAATCCTTGATGATGCCGTCAATGGTTTCGGCCTGGAGGGGGTTGCACTGGCCCATGTAATTCCAGCGTCCGGCCAGGACCTCTTCAAAGGCCCACTTGTCGCTGTCGAAGCCCATAACGATAACGCTGCCGTCCTTGCCGTGGGTGATGCCGTTGGCGTCGAGAGCAGACACAGCTCCGCGGGCCATACCGTTGTTTTCGGCGTAGATGACGTTAAAGGACTTGCCGGAGTCGATCACGGACTGGGTGATAGTCATAGCGGTCTGTTCGTCCCAGTCGGCGGTCTGCTGGGTGATATAGGTCCAGTTGGACTCGGCGGCGACTTTTTCATCCAGCGCGCCGGTGCGGCCCAGCTGCGCGTCAGAACCCATGTGCCCCTGGATATGGATAATGTTGTACTCATCCAGGCCCTGACTTGCCAGCCACTCAACGGCGGTTGCGCCCTCGGCGGGCATGTCGGAGACGACAGCGGCTACATACATGCTTTCATCAGCTTCCAGCATACGGTCGAAGAGGATAACCTGGGTGCCAGCGGCCTGGGCGTCTTGGAGGACGGTGTCCCAACCGGTGGTAGAGGCGGCGGAGAGGAGGAGGAAGTCCACCTCGTCCTGCACCATCTGCTGAGCGGTAGCGATCTGCTGTGCAGCGTCGTTGTTGTTATAGAAGGTAGCCTTGTAGCCGTTTTCCTCGGTGAACATCTCGCGCATAGCGCGGTCGTTGGCGGTGCGGTAGCCGGACTCGTTGGGGTCGTTGTTGATGACGCCGACGGTAATCAGGTCGCCGCTGACCGGGGCGGTGTCGTTGCCGCCGGTATTGGCGCTGCTGCCGGTGTCATTATTGCCGGTGTCATTGCCGGCGGTGGTATTATTGCCGGCATTGCTGGAGCTGGGTTTGTCATCGCCGCCGCCGCTGCAGGCAGCCAAGGCAAGGACCCTCGCGAGAGCAAGCAGGAGAGCCAAGAACTTCTTTTTCATAATTCATCCTCACTTTCGCCATAAAGATGGCTGATACAAATTCCGGCACGCAGGAGGCGTTACCGGTTTCTGTCTATATTAAACCACAATCGAGCAATAAAGTCAATGGCAATTTGGTGAATTTGTGGATTTCAACTTTCTTCCTTTAACCGATATACAGTTCCGCCTGTACGGCGGCAACAGCCCCGTCAGCGGCGGCGGTGACGGCCTGGCGGAGGGATTTGACGCGGATATCACCGGCAGCGAAAACGCCGGGAAGATTTGTCCGCATATTTTCATCTGTTTTGATAAAGCCGTTTTCCAGTTCCAGGACACCCTGAAAGAGCTTTGTATTCGGATCATGTCCGATAAAGACGAACAGACCCAGCAGGCCGTCTTTAGGGTCAGCGCGGAAAACGGACTGCTCTCCGGATTTCACGTTCCGCACGGTGATGGAGCCGAGCAGGTCGGAACCATCGGTTTTTTCCACCACGCTGTTCCAGAGAAAGGAAATTTTAGGATTTTGAAAGGCTTTTTCCTGGATGGACTTAGCGGCCCGGAGGGAATCGCGCCTGTGGATAAGGGTAACAGACCGGGCGAATTTGGTAAGGAAGAGGGCTTCTTCCACCGCGCTGTCGCCGCCGCCGACGACAAAGACGGGCAAATCACGGAAGAAGGCGGCGTCGCAGGCAGCGCAGAAGGAGATGCCTTTTCCGATAAATTTATCTTCGTTGACACAGCCGATGCGTTTCGGCACGGACCCCGCGGCGATAATCACCGAACGTCCCTGATAGTCTCCTTTAGAGCCGGAGAGGATTTTGACGCTGCCCGTCAGATTGACGCTGCGGATCGTATCCAGACACCGCACAACACCAAAATTTTCGGCTTGTTTAGCCATCCGCGCCGCCAGAGCAGGACCGCTTTCACCTTCGGCCAGCTGGCCCGGATAATTTTCGACCTCACTGGAAAGGGCTATCTGACCGCCGTCCGCACCTTTTTCGATCAGCAGCGTATGCAGGCGGCTCCGGCCAGCGTACAGCCCCGCGGCAAGCCCCGCCGGACCGCCGCCTAAAATAATCACATCATAGATTGTATCCATATTGTTTGCACTCCTGTCTTACAATACTTCCGGGCGCAGGTCCCAGGCGCTGTTATTATGCCCCATGACAGAACAGGCTATTGAAAAATCAGGCAGTTTTCTGATTATCTATTGTTGCGGGAAGAAAACTGTGATATAATAAAAAAGAAATCAAAAAACAGGAGGAGGAGAATATGGACTCAATACAGGAGATAGAATTACAGGACTGTCCGTTATGCGGGGGCGCCGGGTCGCTGGAGGAGGAAGGCGGCTGGTGTGTGTACGTGCAGTGTTATGACTGCGGGTGTCATACGGCGGCGTTATCGTACAACACGCCGGAGGAGCGGTTAGAAATGGCGCGCCGGACGGCCCAGACATGGAATTTAGGGAAAGTGATCTACCCCGGCCCCGGCGACTGAACAAGCATAAGGAGAAAATACCGCAGGAAAAACAAACGCCAGGCACTCGAAAGTGTCTGGCATTTGTTGTACACTTGAGTATATGAAGAAACAAGCGGTACACTGCGGTGTTTTTCTATAGATTCAGCGTTTTTTCTTTTCCACAGCCAAGCCTTCAAACCCCTGGCCTTTGAGCGCACGTTCCATCAATTCTGGGAGGCGTTCGGGGGCGCAGGCAAAACAGGGAATACCCATGGCGGCGACACGCTGAGCGGTCTGTGCGTCGTAGTAGGGCCTGCCGCCGTCGGCGATAGCCAGCAGTACAACGCACGTCACGCCGGAGGCTTTCAGTTCCTCGAGACGCCGCAGCAGGGCCGCCCGGTTCCCGCCCTCGTCCAAATCAGAGATAAGGAAGAACAGCGTTTTCTGAGGACTTTCCACCAGTTCCTGACAATACGCGATAGATTTTGCAATATCCGTACCGCCGCCCATCTGGAACCCGAACAGCAGATCAACGGGGTCAGCGCACAGGGGCGTCAAATCCATAATCTGGGTATCAAACGCCACGACACTGGTTTTGACCGCGCTCATAGACGCCAGCACGCAGGCCATGACGGACGAATACATAATGGACTGCCCCATAGAACCGCTCTGGTCGATATCGAGAATAATATGCCAGCGGTTGACCTTGCTGGAGCGGTCAAAAAACCAGACCCGTTCCGGGATAATGGTCTTTAACTCCTGATTATAATTGCGCAGATTCCGGCGGATGGTATACGGAAAATCGATTGCCGAAGCCGACGGCAGGGGAGAATGGGCGCGTTTGTTGAGGGCGGCGGTGACAGCGCGGCGGACATCGTTTTCCAGCATTCTGTTGATTTCCTCCACGATTTTCCGGATAAATTTCCGGGCGGATTCTTTGGATTTTTTAGGGATTTGGTCTTTAAGCATCAGCAGCGTGGAGGCCATGTTCAAATCCGGCTCCAAACCCTCCAGCAGTTCCGGCTCTAAAAGCAGCTGGGTAAGCCCTTTCCGTTCAATGGCGTCGTTCTGCACCACGGCCACGATTTCGGGGTCAAAGAGACTGCGCAGGTCCCCCAGCCATTTCGAGATGTGGGGAGAAGACGGGCCTTTTCCCGCGCCGCGTCCGAAACTTCCCCCGTCGCTGCCGTAGATTGCGCTCAGCGCGCCGTCCATGAGCAGTTCGTCTTTGGACAGCGCGCCGCCGCCCATCTGCAAAAACGAATCTTGTGTCTCTGCCCCCAGGATCAGCCGCCAGCGGGCAATTTGTTGTTCCTGCGTCATTGCGTCCTCCTGTCAGATGTCATCAAAATCAAAGTCGTCCAGGCTCTCTAAAATATCCTGTTCGGCGGCGGTGGTATCGTTCATGAGCAGTTCGGCGGTCTGTTCCGGGTTCACGCCCCAGATTTCGCCCAGGTTTTCGGCGATATCGTTTTTCTCGGCGGGGGTGAAGTCGGCGAAGGCGCGGCGCAGAAAGACCAGCGCGCGGCGGAACGTCTCGTCATCCAGGCTGTCTAAATAATCGCTCAGGTGCCGCCACAGGGACAGCCGTGCAATTAACGCGTACCGGTTTTTCCCGGCGAGGCCCTCAAACCACCCCGCTCCCAAATCCGCGGGCACGCCCGGCGACAGACGCCGCGCCACTTCACGGGCCAGCAGGTTTTCGTCAGCCGCGCCCCGCTCCAGCAGCACCGCCATCGCGAAACCGGAGCAGCGGGTGTTGATATGGTCCCAGTCGGACAGGTCGGAGAGCAGGGAGAGCCAGCGTTCCTCCTCCAGAAAATCATGGCTGAGCTGCAAGGCGGTCAGTTTGTCCATCGCCTGCGTGATAGAC
>CAMWQV010000276.1 GCA_947176425.1 uncultured Clostridia bacterium | reverse complement strand
GCACGATAACCCCGTTTATGCAGTCCGGGGCCGGTCGTGTCCAGGTACAGGGTGCATTGATCCCGTAAAATAGCAAACTGTATCTGATATTTAGCCGGTATGTCCTCCGGCACCCGCGCCGCGCCGTATATCTCGCCTAAACGCTTGGCGGCAGCCCGTTTGACGATCTTCTGACAGTCCGGTACGGAGTGCAGCTGGGAATCCAGCGCGTAGCCCTTTACCGGGAACTGTCCGCCATACTGGATGAACTCCTCCCAAGGCAGGGCGGCGGTTCCCTGAAACAACGCCTCAAAGCTTCTTGCCGGAAAACTGCCTATTTGCAGCAGCACCCGTTCCCCGCAGCGCAGGTTGAGATTCAGCCGGGGCAGGTCCGCACTGGTCCCCTGACACACGACACGGCCATTTTCAACATGGACTTCCTGCATACCTAACCGGCGTACTTCATCGCCCACCAGTCCCTCCAGTCCGAACAGACAGGGAATTGCATATGTCAGCATACTCAGCACCTCACTTTTCTGCGTTCCAGTATATCAAATACGGATGAAAAAGGCAATAACGGAATATTCGGATTGACGCCCGAAGCCGGCTGTGATAAAATCAATGCACTAGCAGGCATCATGTAACATGCCGGTTGATTTTTTCAGCGAAAACTGCGTTTTTAATGTGGTGGTTTTTTCTTAACTCTTATGCAATAATAAATCCGCAGGATAAAACCTGACGTTCCGTCAAAATTTTCGTTTAGAAGGAGATCGTATGAGTTTAGGAAAAAACATTCAATATTTGAGGAAACAACAGAAGATCACGCAGGAACAGTTAGCGGAAATCATGTCTGTTTCCCGTCAGACCGTTTCGAGATGGGAGGCGGAAGAAATCATACCAGAACTGAACAAGCTGGTTGCTTTAAGCGAACTGTTCTCCTGCAAGCTGGACGCTCTGGTCAAGGAAGATATGACGGCCTGTGACGCTGTCTATTCGGAGATTACCCTAAAGCAAATGAAAGCGTTCAGAATGGCAAGATATGTGATGGTGACACCAAATCCGGAGGCCGATGTCAACGCCTACATGGACCGGTGGGCGCAGCGTTCGGGACTGCTGGCGTTCCAGCCGGATGCGAAGAAAATCGGATGGGATTTTCCCTATGTTTCCTCTGAATTGCAGAACAGATTCGGCCTTCGCGGATATGCGGCAGCTTATATTTTGCCTGACGGCTTTGAGACAAGTTATCCGGGTGTGGAATTTGCGGAGCAGAAAGATGCCTGCTATGCGGTCATAACAATATATGATCCGTTTTCGGCGGCTTTTGAGCGTATCCCCAACGCCTATAAAAAGATACTGGAATTTTTGCAGGCAAATGGATTCCGTGAAAAACCGCGGGAGGATATGATAACCTGCTTTGAATATGTGTATGAAAAAGAGGGCGTTACCTGTATGGATGTGTATATTTACGTAGACGGCGTCTGCAAAACAGAAGCGTTCACAAATATTTCGTAAACCGGTATGGGAGGAATACAGATATGGAGTTAATCATGCAGCCCACGTTTTCCGCTTGCGGACAGGCGTGCATTGCGATGATCGCGGGGAAATCAATCGAAGAAGTGATCCGGGATATGAAAACCGACCAGTCAACCAGCATTGGTCAGCTGATCGAGATACTTGATTTTTACGGCATCTCTCACGCGGAAAGAAATAAGCGGATATCAAAAAAGAATCCTGTTCCTTATCCCTGCTCTATCTTGACGGTTCATACAAACGAAGGGTATACACATTGGACAGTGCTGTATAACAATAAGTATTATGACCCTGAGTTCGGCTTAATCGAAGGTGAATATCCCTATGGAAAGATTACATCGTTTTTAGCAATATATGCTTATGATTAAATGGATAAAAATTTACGGAACCCAATATTTTGGCTTTTGGGTATTTGGACTCATTCTGTTTGCATTGCAGGAAGTCCCGTATATGGTAATGCCTTTATTGAAGCTTGAAAACAATCCTATTATGAATATGCAGGAATCATCAATAATTTTAGACCGTATCGAAAAGATACTGGGTTCTCTGTGTATCGCAATTATGACTTTTGTAGTGCAGGAAAACGCGTCTTTATTTAGAATTGGAAGCGGCATTTCTAAGATTGGATTTATTTCGGCAGCAGCTGTATTACTGCTTAATTTCTTTGGATGGGGTCTATATTTTTATGGTTTCCAATCATTGGGAATCATGATGTTTTTTATTGTTGCGCTTCCGCCGCTGTATTATGTGTGTATTGGTCTGTGGAGACAAAACTGGATATTGCTTGCCACAGGCGCGGTATTCGAGATCGTGCATTTTATACATGTATACATGAATTTAAAAGGCTAAGGAGGAAAAATGAATACTTATTGGTCACAATATGTACAAAAGACGGATGAACTCTATCTATCTCGTGCATTAAAATTTCATCAAGGAAACATTGATAAATGGATAGATGTCATGCAGTTGCATGATGGGACGAAGATTCTTGAGGTAGGCTGTGCCGGAGGACTTTTGTGTCATCGGTTAAAAGAACGGCTCCCAAATGCAGACATAACCGGTTTGGATTTGGATATTGGACATATTGCTTATGCTGAGAAAAAAACGGAAGAGCTAAAACTCCAATGTAATTTTGTTGCTGGCGACGCGGCAAATCTGCCTTTTGCGGATAACACGTTTGATACTTGTTATTCCCATACGGTAATGAATTTCTGTGATCCTGAAAAATTTGTGAGTGAACAATACCGGGTGCTGAAACCAAACGGCAGAATTGTCATTATGGATGTTTATAACAGAGGCATTAAACCGGAAGAATGGATACCAGGTGATGATTGTGAGGAAAAAGAACTGTTTGATAAAGTCTGGGCAGAAGCGTCTGTCAATCCTCACAGCCAGATTAAGCGGTATGAGAACCGGACAGAAAAGTATTTTGCCTATCTTGCAGCACAAGGATTTCAGAATATCTCTATTGATACAATGGCTACAGTAAATTATGCGCCGGATTGTGATAACATTAGTGACGGCATGGCACGGGCGCAAATCAACGATGACAGAATAACAGAACTCAGCAGTGTGGAAAAAGCCTGTAAGATGGCTCCCAATGCGCTAAGTGCAGCAGAGTACCAGACTTTACTGGATATGATTAACCGGAGATACGACAAGAAAATTCTGCAATATGAAAACGGTGATAAAAACTGGGAATTTCGCATTGCAACGACGGTGTTAATCATCGGAACAAAGCCTATTCCATAATATCCGGCGCGTCTTCGATATGATCCGGTATATTGTCGATAATATCTTGCAGACAAGCGGCGTTTTCAAGCATTTTCATCGTTGGCAGATGCGGGAACGCATAGATACCCTTCCAAAAATATTCATCGTATTCAGCGCGGCATGGGAAGGCCAGGACTGGTTCAGATGTTGAAAACTGAGCGTTTACCCCCGGTTTATTGCCTCTCGCGTCAAGTTTAATCCATTTTCCATCCAGAAAAACGGCATTATAGGCATGGACACAATACCCCAAAGAATCATCGTCCGCCAGCGTAAGATGCTGGAAACAAAAACCCGCCGGAATACCTTGAGAGCGAAGCAGAGCTGCGAGTAAATTTGCTTTTGCATGACAGATGCCCGTTTTATGATAGAGAACGTCAGATGCCTTTGCTGTAATAACGTCCGCGTTGCAGTCGAAAGAATGCGGTATCTCATCACGCACAAATTCATACGCAGTTTTCACTTTTTGGGAATCGGTCATACTATGCGCAAACAATTCTGAAATTTTCTGCTGGATAATTTCAGAATGATAGTCAATATACATATGATCGGACAAAAAAGCATTCATAATTTTTCCTCATTTTCAGATTAAGAGGCAGGAGCCGCGGCCCCTGCCTCTTTTTATATTTGCATTATCCTGACTTAGATTTCCAGGTAAGAATCCGCGTACAGGTTGTGATTCTTGATAATATCGCAGCTCTTGATGGTTTCCATCAGACGCAGGTCGCAGGGGTTGACGATAGCGGAGGTCAGACCCTGCATCATTGCCATAGCGACCATCGCGGAGTCCATAATGGGCCGGATATGCTTGGGCATACCGTTGGAGTTATTGCTCAGGCCGCCGGTAGATTTGAGGCCCTCGTCGGCAAAGGCGCGGATAGCGTTCAGCACGTCCATCTGCTTGTCCTGCATACCCTTGACCACCAGGAACAGGGGATCGAACCACAGATCATCCGACTCCATGCCGTGGCTCAGACCGCGTTCCAGCATGTTGTGGCAGTGCATCATACGCTCCTCGTTGTCCTTGGCGATACCGTCGGCGGAGCACAGCGCGATAACGATAGCGTCGTTAGCCGCGGCCAGATCGATATTGCTGATACGGCTGCCGGCGTCGGCGGAGTTGACAATGGGCTTGCCGTTGGTGC
>CAMWQV010000275.1 GCA_947176425.1 uncultured Clostridia bacterium | reverse complement strand
TCTGCCCTGCTCTCCCTGGCAGGTGACTCACCCACACAAACTACCGATGCCTCATATAAAAGAGGCTTTGTTGCTCCGGCAGGCGCTGTCTTTGTGCGGCAGTCTGGCGGAGGAAACCGCACGTTTTGAAGCGGCGTTTTTCGAGGCCGTCCGTACAATGATTGTGCGTTTGCAGTCCGGCGGTACGAATAGGAAGTTTACCCTTCCGGAAGTGAACGAGCGCATTAACGAGTTATTAAAGCAGAGTATCAAAAGCGAGGGTGTTATCAATTTGTTTTCCGATGTGGGAACAGAGTTTTCTTTGTTCGACTCGCAGTTTCTGGAAGAAGTCGCGAATATGAAGGAGAAAAACCTAGCTGTCGAACTTCTGAAAAAACTGATTGCAGAACAGGTTTCCGTCTACCGCAGAACAAATCTGGTCAAGTCAGAAAAATTCTCTGAGATTATCCAAAGTGCGATGAACCGTTATCTGAACGGAATGCTTACCAATGAAGAAGTGATTCAGGAACTGCTGAAACTGGCAAAGGATATTGCAGCGGCAAATGCAGAGGGCGAGTCGTTAGGCTTGAATGCGGAGGAGCTGGCTTTTTATGACGCACTCACAAAGCCGCAGGCTGTTAAGGATTTTTATGAACATGAGGAATTGATTGCCATTACTAAAGAACTGACCGAACAGCTGCAAAAGAATCGTACCATTGACTGGCAGAAAAAAGAGAGTGCCAGGGCCAGTATGAGACGGATGGTAAAACGTTTGCTGAAAAAGCATAGATACCCGCCCGAAGGAATGGAGGACGCTTTGCAGACGGTTATCAGTCAGTGCGAAATGTGGACAGACTATGCAACGCATTAACCCTATTGAATAAAACAACAACTCCCCAGTAATGCGTCCTCGATTTTATCGTAAACCATTCTTATTGATATGTTGAGGATAAATTAGGGGGTGTACTTTTTGAATAGCCTATAACATCTCTATAATTCTATGAATCTGAGGTGTTATACTCATGTGTAAACGAAAAGAGACAACGAAGACATCCTATTTCACATTGGAACCTGATGGATTCTCTATTCACACGTTTGAGTTATCCAGACAGCTAACTCCCAGTGAATACTATTCTATAAAGAATAGCCTCTATAATCAGCAGGAGAAATCCGAGGATAAAAGTTGGATGTATCAGGACAAATACAAAAACCATATCTGCACTCTTTACAAAGAGTACGGAATCCGCATCAAGCTTGAATATAATCAAGGCCGAGATATGGATACCTACTTTATTCGGATCATCGTTAATCCACGGAAACTGATTGACCCTAAGTCTTCATACATTGGTATCCTTCCGCCAAAGGAATCCAGCATAAAGAAGCTGAAGAAAGAGTTTACAAGGCTATTTGAGGGTACGGCTTTTGATAATGACATCAACAATTATCAGTTGACGCGAGTGGATTTGTGTACCAATATCCGCTGCGACAACAAGAAACTGTTTCGTGAATTAGTGCGGGTATTACGCAAGATGCCGACACCACCAAAGTATACTCGTGAGAAGTACAAGCATAAGGACAAAAAGAAAGCCAATCGGTATAATAAGCACTATCTGCGGTTCCATTGTGGCACGCACGAACTGATTATCTATGACAAAACCTATCAGATGCAGGACAATAATCTGGTCATCTCCTACGAGAAAATGCCGGAAGGTGTACTGCGGTTTGAAGTCCATTGTAAACGGGCCTATCTGCGGAATGTAGAGAAAAAATCCGGAAAAGTGTCTACAGAAGAATTACTGTGGCAGATGGTTCAGGAGAGTGAAGAACGTATCATCAACCATTTTGACAGATGCTTTCCTGACACGGCATTCGTACAGATGGAGGAGATCGAGCGGAGGATTAAGGCGTCCGCTTTTCGAGGAAAAAACAGAAAAGCTATGCTGGAGTTAGCCTCTCAACTGCAACGGAAACAATCTGTAGACAAGGCGCTGCAACAGATGCAAAAGGATGGATATAATACATCCGATTTGCTCGACAAATTTGAGAAGCTGGGTATCAGCCCGATTCCGCTGTGGAAAAATTTCTGTGCGAAGGAACTGCCGGGACCAGTGGAACTGTTGCGGGCGGTCTCTGATGGTGAGGTTGCGGTAGAGTATTTGAAAGTGAAGTATAAATAGTATTTCGGACGAAAAAATATCGTTGCTCTATTATGAACAGCGATATTTTTTTCGATTTGCTTGGCAGAATTTGAAGGCAAAAATGTAATAGACTTTGTGCTGAAGTTATGGTAAAATAGAATAAATACATAGTCCTATTTTTAATTCCTGGAAAAACTGGGGTATCCCCCAGAAATTAGTGGATTTTTTATGACACTATGATATAATCAGTGTAGAAGGAAGGTGGTAAGCTATGGAAGTTGAAACTCCTATTGCGGAAAGCATCCGTACAATCGATAAAAATGCACAGCTTGACGCTGCCTGTAAAAAAGTGCTGGCAATCAGAATTATCTTAGCGTGGATTTTGAAATGTTGTCTGGAGGATTTCCGGGACTGCGATGTAAACGAGATTGCTGAGAAGTATATCGAAGGTGATCCTGTTATCAACAAAATAGCCGTCTCGCCGGACGAAACGAACGCAAGTCAGAGGATTCACGGGATCGGTACGGAAGACACTACATTGACCGAAGGAACCATTACCTATGGTATCCGCTTTCTTGCCAGAGCGCCGGTATCAGGCGAGTTGATTCGGATTATCATAGACCTAGAGGCTCAAGCGGATTTCTACCCTGGATATCCGCTACCAAAACGAGGAATCTATTACTGTTGCCGGCTGATCTCAGCACAGAAGGGGACGGAGTTTACAAACTCAAACTATCAGGACATTAAAAAAGTCTACAGTATCTTCATCGCCTTAAAGCCACCGGTAAATCGACAGAATACTATTACGCGATACCGCATTGTAGAAGAAAACATGGTGGGCCAAGTAAAGGAGGCCGTTCAGAACTATGATCTGATGACCTTGCTGATGATTTGTCTGGGCAGCCCGGAGGACACGGACTGCGATATTTTGAAATTGTTAGATGTACTGTTTTCAACCGAAATCAAAGCGGAAGAAAAGCAGCAGGTCCTAAAAAATGATTTTGGGATTCCAATGACACAGGAACTTGAAAGGGGGATTTATGATATGTGCAATTTGGGTGATGTACTAGAGCGGGAATATACCGCGAAAGGTCGTGCAGAAGGTATTGCAGAAACCACACTGACTAACATTAGAAATTTAATGGAAACGACTTGCTGGTCAATCGAACAGACTATGGCAGCTCTGAAAGTCCCTGAAAATGAGAGACAACATTACGTGGAATTATTGAGCAAGCAATAATCAGTATCTATCATTATTCTGGATGTGGAGCTAAGCGATATGTACAATTTGGGTGATATACTGGAGCGGGAATATACCGCAAAAGGTATGGTTAAAGGAGTTGTCACATCAATTAAAAATCTGATGAAGAATACAGGCTGGCCCATTGAACGGGCAATGGCAACATTAGGTGTCCCAAAAGAAGAATGGAGCAAGTATGCCGAACTGCTGGCTGAACAGTAAAATGGAATTTCAGGCTGAAAGGGAAACTCATTATGTATACTGAATTAGCAGAGGCGTTAAGCGAATTTGAACGGCTCCGCACAATGGTTGTGCTGCATACCCGGCTGATGTGTGCGCATAATCTTGCGGAAACTACCGGTTGGCCTATGGATAAGGCAATGGAAATGGTGGAAGTCTCAACAGACGAGGCATGGAAATATGCACAACTGATCCAAGAGGATAAAGACCTTAGTTGTGTGAGGAGGACACAGAATGGGTAATTGTAGTGATGCCTTTGTCATAGATGCTCGGCTAACCTGCTTGCAGGCTCTGATAAAAAATACAGGCTGGCCGCTTGAACAAGCATTGAACGCATTGAAAATTCCAGTGGAAGAACATATCAAGTATGCTATGCTGCTGGGAGAGAACTTCTCCGAAAATTAGGTTCTTTCTCTCTTTGTTCTTGTATCAGGCAAGTAAATTTTTTGGGAGTAGCTTGGGAGTAATTTGGGAGTAGTCGCTATCAAACACTATAGAAGTTATGAGAAAAAACAGACGATATACTCCCCTATTTATCATGAAACTGGTCTATATTTCAGCGGATTGTGCAGGATAATAAACTGTTGCGGCAACTCATAACCCGGAGGTCGTAGGTTCAAGTCCTGCCGCCGCAACCATAAAACGTCCGGTTTTGTACTGAAACCGGACGTTTTCTTAACTTCTCAGACGCATTTACGCTTTGGCCTTCTGACAGAGCGGGACTTTAGCGGGACTGCGGCTGATATGGTTGGAGGTGCGTGTATGTTTCCATATAGTATCCTAAAAGTCGGATTATACGCACTCAAAACGCGAAGTAGTTTGAGAAACGA
>CAMWQV010000274.1 GCA_947176425.1 uncultured Clostridia bacterium | reverse complement strand
TTATTACAAGGCACAGGAAGGCGCGGGCAATCTGCGTGTATCCTGCCTGGGTGGGGTGCTGGACGGCAAATATTTGAACAATAAGTTTATTGCTGACGAGGCCGCGGCTGCCCGGGATGATACCTATGCCCTGACCACCCCGCCCACAACAGACTCGATTCTCGGCGGCGGCGTGTCCAAAATCCGCAACGGCGGTCTGGAAGCGTCCTCGACGGATATCGCGACAGAGTTCGCCAATATGATTCTGACGCAGCGCGGCTATCAGGCCAACACCAGAATTATTACCGTTACGGACTCCATGCTGGAAGAATTAGTGAATATGAAGCGTTAAAAACTGGTAAACTGAGAATGATGGCCCGGACCGGCGGCGTTCGGTCCGGGCAGAGGAAGGATGTGAACGGGAATGATTGTGCTGACGAAAAGAAACGGGGAGCGGTTTCTGCTCAACCACCATCAGATCCTCACCATCGAGAGCATCCCGGAATCAAAAATTGTCATGACGAACCGGGACTATTATATCGTGAAGGAAACACCCGAGGACATTATCAAGAAAATCCAAGAGTATTCCGCGAAGGTACAGGACGTGTACCGGGAAGTGACCGTCGTGGACAAGCGCCACAGGTCCTGAGAAAGCCCGCGCAGTACGGAGCTTGGCGGCCCGGTGACGCAGGCTGGAGACGTCATTGGGCGACCAAGCTGCGGGCGGTGAGGCCATTTATCATCAAGTCAGGGGGGCTGCCGGTCCCCAGCCGCGCAGGGCGGCAGAGACAGACATTGCGGAAAGGAATGTGAGCATGATACTATGAACATTACTTACATAATCGGTATAGTCGGCGCCTTCCTGGTCATGGTCATCGGCATGATGCAGGGCAGCTCGTCGGGGGCGTTCCTGGACCCGAAGCAGCTGGGAAACTTCATCGACGGCGCGAGTGTCTTTATCACCATCGGATGTACGCTGATGGTCTTGATCGGAAGTTTCCCGATTGTACAGATCAAGAACATCCCGAAACATATCGGCATTATGATGAATACCAAGCGGTACGACCCGTTCGCCATTGTTGACCAGCTGGTGGAACTGGCACAGATTGCCCGTAAAAACGGCCTGCTGGCTCTGGAGGAACAGGGCAACAAACAGGAAGACCCGTTTTTCAAACAGTGCATCATGCTCATCGTGGATAATAACGACGCGGATCAGGTCAAAGATATTATGATGAACGATATCGAGCAGGCCGCCGGACGCCATGAGGGAATCGCGGGAATGTACGATAAAGGCTCGTCCGTAGCGCCGGCGTTCGGCATGGTTGGTACTCTGGTGGGCCTGATCAACATGCTCAAGGGCATGGACGTTTCCAGCGGCGACGGCGCCAGCAGCATCGGTACCGCAATGGGCACCGCCTTGATTACCACCCTGTACGGCTGCGTTCTCGCCCATATGATTTTCGGACCCATTGCCCAGCAGCTCCGCCTGCGGGACGAGGAGGAAACGCTCTGCAAGCTCATTATCGTGGAGGGCATCATGTCCATCCAGGCGGGCGCGAACCCCAAGTTCCTCCGTGAAAAGCTCATGACCTTCATGCAGCAGCAGCAGCGCGGCGAGGGCGGCGGAGAAGACAAAGGCAAGGCCGCGTGATGATCCTGTATGCGCTTGACGTTTGAAAGGAGGAGACATGGCTTCTATTAAAAAGAAAAGCGGAGGCGGAGGCGGCGCGAACTGGATGGATACCTATGGCGACATGGTCACGCTGCTGCTGTGCTTCTTCGTGCTTCTCTATTCTATCTCCAGTCTTGACGAGGCGAAATGGATGATCGTGGTCCAGAGCTTCAATAAGGACGCCATCGTCAGCACCGACGATACCCCCAGAGGTCCCGACGGCCAACAGGACAACGACGGCGGCGACGATATGCCCATGACCCAGGACGAGGTGGACGACGCGCTGGAGGAACTGTATCAGTTTTTGAAGACCGCCGCAGCCGCTACCGACAACACCGGCAGCATTATGGTGTCCCCCGGCGACGGCTATGTGTTCCTCTCCTTTGACGACGCCGTGTTTTTTGAGGGGAACCAGTACCGGCTGCGTCCGGAAGGGCAGGCGGTGCTGGATTACATCATCCCCGCGCTGGAGGAGGCAGGGCCGTTTCTTGACGAAGTCCGCGTGCTGGGCCATACTGCGCAGGGGAATCCCAACCAGCCAAACACCGTCCGCGGCGACCGGACCCTTGCCAGCAACCGCGCCAATGAGGTCTTGATCTATCTCCTGGAAAACAGCGACTCCCACCTGCTGGACCCCGCCCGGTTCATCAGCCAGGGCTACGGGCAGTGGCGGCCTATCGCGGAGAACGATACTTCAGAGGGCCGCGCCAAGAACCGGCGCGTGGAAATGATGATCAGCGGCCGCGACGTGGAAGATTCCATGGACGACAATATTAAGAGCTACTACGCGGAAACCAATCAGGAACAGCCTCAGGAGACGATTATCCCCGAGAATATCCCGGAGGTGGACGCCCCCGTGATTGACCAGCACGCGCTGGATATGCTGGGCCACAGCGCCCTGAACGGCAGCAGCGCAGAGTAAAGCGTCCCGGTCTTTGCAGAACCGGAACCGTATGGACCGCGCAACAGCGGGAAATCTCAGGACTTCGGAGGAGATATAAGAATGGCGGAAGTCTTATCGCAAAGCCAGATCGACGCTCTGCTCAACGCAGCCCGAAACGGGGAGATGGATCTGGAAGCTCCGGCGCTGGAACCGGAGAAAAAGTATAAGAAATACGACTTTTACAGCCCAAGAAAATTTACCAAAGAGCGTCTGAAAATGCTCAACAGCATTTTTGAGGGCTACGCACGGGTCAGCAACTCAAGAATGAACGCGTTGCTGCATACCACCTGCGAGATCGAGGTGGAGTCGGTGGAGGAACAGCGGTACAACGAGTTCTCCAACGCCTTGACGGAGAGCGACGTGGTTGCCATTGCCAAGATCGACAAGGAACGTCTCCAGGAAGAAACCCCCATCCTGGTCCACGTCGATACGGAGATTATTCTGACCATCATCGACCGCATGATCGGCGGCGACGGCGCGCCTGAACCGGACCTCCCGGACGACTATAAGCTGACCGATCTGGAGCTGAATATGTATGAGGATTTTATCCAGCACCTGATCAACATCATGGGCGGCAGCTGGGAAAACTACATACAGCTGGAATTCGAGTATGTGCGCACAGAGGTCAACCCTACGATGGTGCAGCTCATCGGCTTCGACGAGACAGTGGTGATTGTCAGCCTCAACGTCCGGTTCCCCAACCTTCAGGGACATATCAATCTCTGCCTGCCCGGTACGATGCTTGCCAATATCTTCGCCGAAATCAGCAAGAGCAGCGTCCGCCGCAGCAACAGCGAGGATAAATCCGAGGAAATCTTCGGTTCCCTGCGGGAGTCGGATATGGAGATTATTGCAGAGCTGGCCCGTCCGCGGGTGCTGCTCAGCGACATTTACCACCTGAACGTGGGAGACGTTTTGGACATCAAACGGCCGAAAGACGCGCCCGTCTATCTCAATATCGGCGGACGAAGATGGTTCGATGGCCGCTTGGGGATACACAATAAACAGATGGCCGTGAAGATCGGTGAGACTTACATTAAGGCTTAAAGGAGCGGAATCCTGATGGGAGAGAGTATTTTTAGCCCGATGGTGGTAGACGCCATCGGTGAGATCATGAATATCAGCCTGGGTTCCTCTGCCACGGCGGTATCCAATATGCTGGACCATCGCGTGGATATCACCACGCCGACGGTTCAGGTGGTGAACGCGGAGGACTTTGTGCTGGGCGAGATCAATCCGGCCGTGGGCGTGGAGATCAAATACGTCTGCGGTCTGGACGGCAGCAATATCATGATGCTCAAACGCAGCGACGTGAAGGCAATCGTGGATATCCTGCTTGGCTCGGAAACGCCCGACGACGAGTTCGTGATGGACGATCTGAGCATCAGCTGTGTCTGCGAACTCATGAACCAGATGATGGGCGCGGCCGCCACCGCCATGAGCGATTTCCTGGGGATGATGGTCAATATCTCCACCCCCGAATCGTTCGAGATGGACGACCTCGATAAAGTCCGGCGGGAGCATTTCCCCGTAGAGACCGGACCCGTGGTCGTGGTCAGCTTCAAGCTCTATATCGAGGGCATTCTGGAAAGCGAATTTATGAATGTCATCTCCGTAGAACTGGCGCGGGATATGCTCAGAGGCTTCGGCATTGAAGTGGATCTGAGTGATACCGGCAGCGCACCGCCTCCGGCCCCCGCACCGGCGGCGGAACCCGCGGGCGGCGGCAGCGGCGGCGTGATGAGCCAGGAGGAGATCGAAAAACTGCTGGCAGGCGGCGGCGCGTCCGAACCTGCCCCGGCCCCGGCTCCTGCGGGCGGCGGCAGCGGCGGCGTGT
>CAMWQV010000273.1 GCA_947176425.1 uncultured Clostridia bacterium | reverse complement strand
CGTATGTACGGTTTGACGCGCTCTTTTGTCAAGCCACACAAGATCTGTCGCACGATAGGACGGCTTGAGCCGAAAAACGCCTAGATCTTGCCGCTCGCTCGATTTCCGATGCCGTGCTTCATGTTAAAAAATCCTGATTTATTAGAAAAACGGCTGAATGCGAAAGAAAAGCGGGCAGAACAAAGCAAAATTATAATTTTGAGCGGAATCATGTTTATTTTAGGATTTGTAATCGCGGGATTGAATTTTCGCTGGCAATGGCTTCCCCTGCCAAACTCAATATCCTGGACAGGAGCGGCCATATTTTTGCTGGCCTATCTGCTCTATGCGGAGGTTCTGCGGGAAAACACCTATTTGTCCCGAACAATAGAAGTACAAAAAGGCCAAAAAGTGATTGATACCGGACTATACAGTATTGTTCGCCACCCTATGTACTCTGCCACCCTTGTACTGTTTCTCTCAATCCCATTCGTACTTGGTTCTGTGTTTTCGGTTGTGATTTTTCTTGCTTATCCTGTGATAATCGCAAAAAGAATCTGCGATGAGGAAAAGCTGCTTGAGGCAGAGCTGCAAGGCTATACAGATTATAAAAATAGATTAAAGTATAAAATAGTGCCGTTTTTCTGGTGATTGGAGGACTGCTGCTTGAAAAAACTGATTGCAGATTTGCGGGAAGGCAAACGCTGGATACAAACCAGCGCGTTTTTTCTGGGAGTTCTGTTTTTGATATCGGCAGACCCTCTCTGGAAAATCTACGCAGATATTCTTGATCTTGGTCCGGGGGGCATCGGCAGCGAGGCACAGGACGATACGCCGGTTGCCCATTCTGTCGCGGATATGGAGAATCTGGAAAAATTTACGATTCTTGAACCGCGCCTTGATTACACAGATGAGGAACACGTATGGCTGGGAGATGTCCTCTACTATATCGTGACTTTGGACAGCGGCGAACGGGTCGCTGTCACCAGCAACTACGAAAACGCCTCTTTGCTCTATCAGGACGGTATGGAAGGGTATCTCTACCGCTACGCGGTCGGAGAATGGAAGCTTTGGGAGTTGGACCAGCAGGCCCTGGCAGAAGCGCGGCAGATCAGCCCGGCGCTTACCTCAACGGACTATTACGCGGATATGTCCGGACACCATCTTACTGCCCTGTCAGAAGAAAAATTTAAGGACCGATGCTTTACGCTTTGTCAAGTCTGTGCCTTGATCTTTCTGATGGCCTACGGCGGATACCGGCTTCAAAAATTGGAGCGCAGGGAAAAGAAAAAACAGGAAACTTCCCTGCCGCAGAATGATCTGGAACGCTGGATTGCGGGTACATATGCCATTTGGGGACAGTTTTTTGCTCAGGTCGCGTCGGCAGAGGGAAAAATGGCCTGGGATGATGAACTCGAAAAAGGCCCCATCCATTTTGGAGGCCGTCCGCTGGATGAGGCCAGCCAGAAACTGACACGTGAGACACTGCTGGACAGCTGGGATATCAAAAATCAGCGGGAGCTGCTGGAAACCGTTGACTATATGAGTACTGGCCCTGGATTCCAAAACTGCCGGGATCAGGCGTCACGAGCCTGGGAATTGTGCCGTTCGATGCAGCTGCTGGGGATGAGCTTTATTGCCGGCTGGTGCGGTCGTGAGGAGATGCTCCGGCGTTCCTGCAAGGTGGGAAAGATCGTTCAAAATACGTTTTCCTCTTGGGAAGAACTTTGTGAAAGCTTTATCGAGGGCTATGCCAGATGGCAGTTCCGCAGTTATCCGGAACTGGCCCCAAAAACTGTGCAGATCAGACGGGATATTTATGAAGGGCTGCGGCAGCGTCAGGACAGCCCGTACTATATCAACTGGTATCTGCCGCTGGACTTGGACGAGTGGAAAAAACGGGAAAAACACCGGAAAGATGTTGAGCGGCGGCTGGGCTGAACCGTATATTTTCCCTGTGTTCTGCAAACCCTATCCTCTGAGGTGATTTGAAAATGCGCTATCCCGATTTAGACGCTCTGCTGCAAAGCGAACCGGAAGCGAAACGCTATTTTAATACGCTTCCGGATTATGCCAGAGAACAAATTCGCACACGGTCTGACGGTGTCAATTCCTTCGCCAGCCTGAAAGACTATGCGCAAAATCTCCTGCGCGGAGACGGCTGACTCACAAAACGGAAACCATCTCCTTTTTATGTGGAGATGGTTTCCGTTTTTGTGAGCACTGAAACAATACCTGTAAAGTAAAAACAGTTTGCAGTAATTCCGATATACTTTACAGGGGTTGTAACGGAGCGGATTGCTCTATATACATATGCTCTGCTTTTTCTTTGATAAAGACATAGATATCCGCCGTCGATCCCTCCTGAAAAAAACAATAACCCAAACGGTCAAAATTCTGCATATCTTCCGGCGTTTTTACCTGCTGTTCCGCCATATACCGGACCATTTCACCCCGAGCCATCTTACACTGTGTTCCTTTTTCCATGATCTTTCCGGCTTTCCGCTCACCAAAAATACAGCGAATCATCCTAATCCCTTCCGGTATATACCGTGATACACAGACGCTGTATTCTTTAGATGCCAGATCAACGACACAGTCTGTTTCCGAAAAGATTTTCTCTGAAATATCTGCACCCCAAAAACTGTAAAGGTTTTTATCTTTGCAGATAGAAAGCCGTGCCTGCATTTCCAAACGATATGGCACAACGCCGTCAAATGGCCGCAGGACCCCATAAAAACCGGATAATATCCGCAGATGTTTTTCTGTGTAATCCAACTCATCCTGAGAAAATACGTTGGGTGCCATATACTGATATTGAATCCCCGAAAAAGACAGTATCGCCGGTGTCAGACAGCGATGCAGGTCCATATTTTGTATCCGCTGGTAATTCAAGTCGGCGATCTGTTCATTGCATTTCCAAAGAGCTTTCAGTTCTTCATAGGACATAGCTCGCAGTCTGGTAAGGATCTGTTCAGTTTTTGGGAGAAACTGCGGCAGGCCGTGACAGGCAAAACTGTCTGTATCTGTACGCATATTTTTTGCCGGTGAGATAATGATCCGCATAATGCTGCTCCTTTTTGTTTGCTTATGTATCGTTTTGCCGCTCAAAGATCAACCGCATTGCCTTTTCAGTTTTTCCTCCGCATACCGGTACTGTGTCTCGTTCAGCACGCTTTCTTCCTTCAAAGCCAGCAGAACGGATCTCTGAAACAGATACCAGAACTGCGGGTCACTGACAGCTGTGATCTCGCGGTCGTTTTCAATTCCGATCAATCTTGCCTGATCCATTACTTGGCCTCTCTTAATAAGCTCACCCCCTTGCAGCAGTTTATGCTGAAAGGGGTGAGCTTTATGGTAAAAATATTCTCTGTCCCGTCAGCAATTGCCTGTATAGACCCACGGAAGTTTTTCTCCGGCAATCTCTGCCAGCTGACGGATGCTCTCTACCGGCGTTGGAAGACAGTCTTTCATCTGATAACGAGGGAAAAAGCGCGACAGATGCAGGGGTATCTCAGGGGCAACAGATGCCAGCCATTGGGACAGAGCGCGGATTTCTGTCTCACTGTCGTTCACGCCTGGAATCAGCAGCGTTGTCACCTCCACGTGACAGGTTTCCGCGGCCAGCGTGATCGAACGTTTCACGCATTCTAAATCTCCGCCGAGTTTTCGATACCACCCCGGCGTAAATCCTTTCAGATCGATATTTACTGCGTCCAGCAGCGGCAGCAGTTCACGCCAAGGTTTTTCTTCTATGGTTCCATTTGTGACCAGGACATTTACCATTCCCCGTTTCCGCACCAAAGCGGCACAGTCCCGAACAAACTCATAGCCTATAAGCGGTTCATTGTAAGTATACGCAGCGCCGATATTTCTGCGGCTGCGCAGTTCCGCAGCCTGCTGTGCTACACCCTCTGGCGGTAAAAATACGGTCCTTGCGTCTTCATCCGCCATAGAGATTGCGTGATTTTGGCAGAAAGGACAGCGCAGATTACATCCGAAACTGCCCAGCGATAAGATCATACTGCCGGGGCGAAACCGGCGCAGAGGTTTTTTCTCGATCGGGTCCAGCGCAAGACCGGTCAGACGGCCATAATTGATACATATGATCTCTCCATCCCGGTTTTCTCTGGCGCGGCAGAAACCGGTCTGTCCTTCCTCAAGCGTGCAGTGGTGGAAACATAGTTCACAGGTCTGTCTCATGTATGCCGCACCACCTCAAACCGTTCTAATGTATAAGGTTCATCCGGCTCGATCCCGCCCTTCTGCAAGGCTACAGCAATCTGCTGCTCTACCGTATCCACACCGTCTAAATCCGGCAGAAGCAGTCCCCGCCTGCCGCCGCAGGAGACAATCACGCCGTAACACTTTACATCCAGTTCCGCCGGAGAACTGACCGTTTCAGCGGTTCTCAATACATCCACTTTGTATTCCAATCGGTCCAGCTCGTGGGGGCGG
>CAMWQV010000272.1 GCA_947176425.1 uncultured Clostridia bacterium | reverse complement strand
GCTGCATAATAAGGTCAGTGAGAAAAAAATCCACATTACACCCCGCCGGGGCAGCTACTGCCTGCTGGACCGCACCACCGGCGGCTATGTCAGCCACACCATCTTCCAGCTGCCCGGAAAGCTGGGAAGGGCGTTCTGGTGACGCCCACGGTCCACGGCAACACCCTTATCGGCCCCACGGCCACCGACATTGACGATCCGGACGGCGTGAACACTACTGCCGCCGAGCTGGAGGATATCCAGAAAAAAGCGTCCAACATCGTCAAAAACCTGCCGCTGCATTCGGTCATCACCTCTTTCGCAGGACTACGCGCCCACGAGGACGGCCATGAGTTCATCATCGGCGAGGTGGAGGATGCTCCCGGCTTCATCGACTGCGCGGGCATCGAGTCCCCCGGCCTTTCCTCATCCCCTGCCATTGGAAAGATGGTGGCGGAGATCATTCGTGACAAGCTGCTGCTGGCAAAGAAGAGCCATTTCAAAGCTACCCGGAAGGGGATTTTTAATCCGAACAGCCTTTCCTTTGAGAAACGGCAGGAGCTTATCAGGCGGGAGAGCGCCTATGGACGGGTAGTCTGCCGGTGCGAAACCGTCACCGAAGGTGAAATCCTGGATGCCATCCACCGTCCTCTGGGCGCACGCAGTCTGGACGGCGTGAAACGCCGGGTCCGGGCTGGGATGGGCCGCTGTCAGGCAGGCTTCTGTTCTCCCAGAGTTATGGAAATTCTGTCCCGAGAGCTGCACGTTCCCATGAGCGGGATTACCAAGAGCGGCGGGACTTCCTGTCTCATTATGGGGGTCAACAAGGACAGCTGCAAGGAAGGGGAGAGTAATGGAACGCTGTGATCTGGCCATCATCGGAGGAGGTCCCGCAGGACTGGCCGCTGCCGTTGCCGCACGGGAAGCGGGTGTACAAGACATCCTCATCTTGGAGCGCGACCGGGAACTGGGCGGCATCCTCAACCAGTGCATCCATAGCGGCTTTGGTCTGCACACCTTTCAGGAGGAACTGACAGGCCCTGAGTATGCGGGGCGCTATGCCGCCAAGGTCCGGGCGCTGAGTATTCCTTACCTGCTGGATACTATGGCGCTGGAGCTGTCCCCGGAGCGGGTGGTGACGGCTATGAACCGGGAGCGGGGTCTGTTTCAGATGCAGGCCGGAGCGGTCATCCTCGCTATGGGCTGCCGGGAGCGGGCCAGAGGTTCCCTGAACATTCCCGGTTACCGCCCGGCGGGCATCTACTCCGCCGGTACCGCCCAGCGGCTGGTGAATATGGAGGGCTACCTCCCAGGCAAGGAGGCAGTCATTCTGGGCAGCGGCGATATCGGACTCATCATGGCCCGCCGTATGACTCTGGAGGGTGCAAAAGTCCATGTGGTGGCGGAGCTGCTGCCATACTCCGGCGGACTGAAACGGAACATCGTCCAATGCCTGGACGACTTCGGCATTCCCCTGAAGCTGAGCCATACTGTAATAGACATCCAGGGCCGGGAGCGGGTCGAGGGGGTTACACTGGCCCAAGTGGACGAAAACCGCCGTCCCATCCCCGGCACGGAGGAGCGCTATAAATGCGATACGCTGCTGCTCTCCTGCGGCCTGATTCCGGAAAATGAACTGAGCCGGGGCGCGGGGGTGGAACTGAATCCTGTGACCTCCGGGCCGGTAGTGGACGAGAGCTTGGAAACCAGCGTACCCGGCGTGTTCGCCTGCGGCAATGTGCTCCATGTGCATGATCTGGTGGATTTCGTCTCTCAGGAAGCGGAAGCGGCCGGCAAATCTGCCGCCGGATTCCTGGCCGGGAAGAATACGAGGGGCAGACGTTCTATCGCGCTGCGGGCCAAGGACGGTGTGCGCTACACGGTGCCCGCCACGGTGGACCCCAACCGGATGGGTGAGGAGACGATTGTGCGCTTCCGGGTGTCTGATGTCTATCGAAACCCCACTATTGCGGTCTCCTGCAACGGGGAAATTCTGCTGCGGAAAAAGCGGATGATCGTATCACCTGGTGAGATGGAGGAAATCCGTCTGAAGAAGGCGCAGCTGCTGGCGCGGCCTGACATACAGGAGATCACCATAGCACTGGAGGCGGCGAAATGAGTGAAATTCGGAATCTGATCTGCATCGGCTGTCCTATGGGATGTCCGCTGGCCGTCACATTGGAGGACGGCGGGGTGTCCAAGGTGGAGGGCAACACCTGTAAGCGGGGCGATGCCTACGCCCGCCGCGAGGTGACCAACCCTACCCGTATCCTCACTACCACAGTGCCGGTGCGGGGCGGCACAAGCCCCACAGTGGCTGTCAAGACCGCCGGAGAAGTACCCAAGCCGCTTTTGCTGAAATGTGCGCGCGCTGTCAAGAACTTGACGGCAGAGGCGCCCGTGAAGGCCGGGCAGGTGGTTTTTAAGAACATCTGCGGCACGGGCGTGGACTTGATTGCCGTGAAGGATGTGGAAAGGGGAGCGCCTGAAGCGGCAAGCAAACGATAACCAGTAAGAAATCCTGGATTCTTTCTGCGAGAATCCGGGATTTTTAGGATATCTGTTAAGGGAAACGCGTGATATACTGTTCTTGAGCATTTCTTGAGATTTGCGCGATAAAATGGGCACAATACGCACAGAGAGGGTGTCAGAATTGAAAGAGACAATATTGATTGTGGATGATGAACGCGGCATTGTTGATATGATGAGTACCTACTTTTCTCCGCAATATGAAGTTTTAACAGCTTACAGCGGAGAAGAAGCAATTCAAAAAACGGAAAAGCAGCCGGATTTGATCTTGCTGGACATCAATATGCCAGGGATAGACGGCCTGACTGTCTGCCAGACCATACGGGAACATATTACCTGCCCTATTCTGTTCCTGACTGCCCGAATGGAATCCGCTGACAAAATCAGCGGTTTTCAGGCCGGGGCGGATGACTATATTGTAAAACCCTTTGACTTGGACGAGTTGGCAGCGAGGATCGCCGCCCATCTGCGAAGGGAGCAGCGGAGACACAGTCAATCTATAGTGCGTTTCTTTGGGGAACTTGCGGTCGATTACTCTGCCCGGACTGTGACCATTCATGGTGAACCGGCCGCACTGTCCAAGAGGGAATTTGATATACTGGAATTGCTCTCTTTGAACGCAGGACAGGTATTTGACCGGGAACGGATTTATGAAACCGTATGGGGAATTGACGGGGACGGAAGCAGCGATACTGTCATGGAGCATATCCGAAAAATCCGGGCAAAGCTGGCGGCTCACACGCTCCATAGCTATATTGAGACAGTTTGGGGGTGCGGTTACAAATGGAACGCTTAAAAAATATGAGTCTGAAGAAGTCTTTTTTCTTTCTGTCGGTATGGTGCATCCTGATTTCTCTGCTGCTTGTTCTGCTGGTATTTTTTGTTTGCGGGTCTATTGCAAAAAGTTATCCATCCGGCGGCGTAGAAATTAGATCAGACGGTACAGTGATACCTTTGGAACAGCCGGCACCGGCTCAACAGAGGTCTCTGACGCTTATGGCATATTTTCAATGGCTTTCCTGCATCGCCTTTCCGCTCTGCGGTTTGGGCGCGGCTGGAACTTTGTTTTATCATATTAAGCTGAAAAAACCGATTGATTTGCTGCGGGACGGTACAGAGCATATCAGATCGAATGACCTCAATTTCTCCATTCCAGCAGTATCGGCAGACGAACTCGGTCAAATCTGCGCGGCCTTTGAAACCATGCGGCTGGAACTTTTGAAAACAAATCAGGAATTGTGGCGGCAGTCCGAGGAACGCAAACGGCTTAATGCCGCATTTTCCCATGATCTGCGAAACCCTATTACAGTCCTGAAAGGCAGCGTAAAATTGCTGCGGAAGGGTATGCCGGATGCACAGATTATTGATCGTTTGGAAAGCTACACTTTGAGAATAGAACAATATGTCGAGGCTATGAGCAGCATTCAGCGCATAGAGCAGATGCCGGTGCAGAACAGCGACGTGACGTTCTCTGCTTTGCGGGCAGAATTGGAGGAAACCGCAAGATTATTTGCGCCTGCTTTGAATATTGCAGCTTCTGTGCCGGATATGGGAACGGTCCGAATTGACCACGGGATATTCCTGACTGTGGCGGAAAACCTGATTGGAAACGCAGCGCGCTTTGCCCAAACAAAATTAGTGATCACTCTCGCCCTGGAAAAAAATCTCCTCTCCCTTTCGGTCGCAGATGATGGCCCCGGATTTCCTGCCGAACTGCTCAGAAGCGGACCAAAACCGTTTGGAAAGTTAGAAGAAAGTACCGAACATTTCGGTATGGGATTGTATAGCAGTAATCTTCTGTGCCTCAAGCATGGCGGCAGTCTCCGGCTGGAGAACAGCCCGACAGGAGGAGCGGTCACTGCTGCATCCATTCAAATAAATTTCAAACCTTGAGCGTTTCTTGAGATTTGCCAGGTATACTCTCCTTATACCACAT
>CAMWQV010000271.1 GCA_947176425.1 uncultured Clostridia bacterium | reverse complement strand
GCATCCGTCCTGTAGAGATGTCTGGGGGGCTCGGAGTTGGGTATAAGAGACAGCCACGTAGATTGCCACGTCCGACGGTTTTACCCAAAAATACCGTATTCCTGCCGCCGGATTTTCAAAGATCAGTTTCCGGTTTTCCTCCTCTATAGACGGGCAGGGATATCCGGCTTTCTTGAACCGGGTGTAGACTTTTTCACCCAACCGGCCCTTCGGCAGCGCAATATTAATCATCTCCATTTATTCCGCGCCTCCTTCACCGGCTTCTCCAAACCGTATCAGCTTCCGATACCGCAGCCCCTGGGGGATATTGCGGTCCATCCTTACGGTCTGATCCTGCGCCGCCAGACGCTCCGCCTGCCGGGTAACTGCGGCGGGGCCGTCCTGCGGACCGTAGAGCAGAAGCACATCCACATCAAATTCAGTATCTGCGTCCAAACGCTCCAGCTGGTCCAGATATACCGCAAAACCAATCGCCCCGCCCTGTTTGCCCATACGCCGCAGCAGATTGTCATACCGACCTCCCGCCAAAACGCCGCTGGGCAGTCCGGGAAGATAGCCCCGGAAGATCACGCCGGTGTAATAATTCATGTCGTTGACAATGGAAAAGTCCAGGCGCAGATTTTTTGACAGTCCCCGCTCCTCTAATAAAGCGCAGAGGCTTTCCAGCTCCTCCAATGCGGGCTGTACAGCGGACCCCAGTTCTTTTAACTGCGGCAGGACCGTTTCGGGCGTGCCGTAGAGAAGCGCGAGACGGCAGAGCGTTTCCGCTAAGCCGTGGCTGATTCCTGCCTGTGCGCAGACGGTGCGGATCGCAGGCGCGTTTTTGCGTCCCATTTCAGTCAGCAGCTCCCGGCGGACGCGGTCTTCCTGGTCCTCTAAAAGTCCGGATACAACGCCCATATGACCTAGATCCAGCAGATATTCGCCGCTGTTGAGCAGGGAAAGGCTTTCCGCAGCCAGGGCAAGGACTTCGCTGATCGCGCAGAGGTCCAGGCTTCCGGTACACTCCAATCCTGTCTGCATAATCTCACGGTAACCCATTGCAGCGGGCGAGGTGCGGTAGACGTTTTCATGGTAATAGACTTTCTGCAAGGCCCCTCCGACAGAAGGCGCGTTCTTTACAATCGATAAAGTGACATCCGGCTTGAGCGCCATCAGCTGGCCGTTGGTGTCGGTAAACGTGATGATGTTCTCGCTGACCAGAAAGTTTTTGTTGCGGACATATAAATCATACGCCTCAAATTTGCTCATGCGGTAGGGCTGATAACCGTGACGGTGGTATAAATCCCGGAGCGCCAGTCCAAAACGCTCGTCAGGACGCAGAATCTGATTCATTACGTTACGTTCCTTCCAAAAATCAATACTCATTCATAAACCGCGCCAGCCAGGTCCAGTATGGTTCCCGTCTGCCGCAGTCCGGACAGGCGCCAGTACCGTAGAGATACGGCAGTACCGGACGGAGTTGTTTATCCCCGGCCAGCGACAGCAATCCATGCAGCCATACCGCTTCTTCGGACAGAGATTTTCCATCCCAGGGACCGATGGATACAGGTTCCAGACAATCCGGATGCTCCGATAAAGGAAGCTCCTCATCGTTCCACCCGCAGGCACAGGCGGCGTGGCCCACTTCCCAGCAGTACGCCGATAACAGATACATGCCATAGGCGTGGGCGCGGTCCCCAAGAATGCTTAATGCGGACAGCGCGAACTCCTGACACAGTTCCGGGTCCGCTTTTAACAGGGCGGCGGTGTCCGGGACAGTGAGCAGGAACCTGACTTCGTGACGCAGGCCGTTGAGTCCCTCCTGAAATTCCCGTCCTGCTTCTGTATCCGGTGATAACGGACGGTCTGCTTCAGCGGCAATAGCGGGTCCTGTTTTGGCAATCAGATAGATCTCGTCCGCTGAAGACAGCACGGGACACAGGGCAGCCAGATGGGGCAGGACGTAAGCTGTAGCGGTATAAAAACTGAGCTGGTGGCTGATATCTTCTGTCAGTATATCTATGTTTTCACGGAAATCGCCGTCTCCCTCCAGCAAACGGCGGAGAAAAACGTCCGCGTCGTTACCGGCGGAATGGAGCGTTTTCCAGACAGGGGCGGTCAGTTCGGTCATTTACAGTTCCTCCTGCGTGATATCTTTTTTGTCCGCGGCAATGCGGTCCAGCACGGTTTGATAGCCGCCCTCTCCGTAGACAAAGCAGCGGTTGACGCGGCTGATGGTGGCGCTGCTGGCCCCTGTGGCCTCGGCAATGCGGCTGTACACTTTGCCTTCCCGCAGCAGGCTTGCCACAAGCAGCCGCTGGGAGCAGTCCTGTATTTCTTTTCCGGTCATCAGGTCCGTTAAAAATGCCTGGCACTCTGCCTCCGTTTCCAGAGCCAGCAGCGCCCGAACCAGCAGTTCCGATCCCTCTTTCTCAAATAATCCCGCGTTCATGCCCCTTATGCCCCCTTGTTACTTTTGCGCTTTAGCAGAGTATCATGCTATCACCAAAAAGTCAACGACGCCGTGACATGCAAAGTAACGATATTTTTCTGAGATTGACAAAAATTTTCCGGCATTTTGTACAAATTGAAACAAAGCTGTCCGTGAAAAAGGGAAAATTTTCTCGTTTTTCCGTCAGATTCAACATAAATTCTGGACAAGAGCCCGTAGATTCATGTATAATAAAACAAACGGGAAGCGCCCCTT
Source organism: uncultured Clostridia bacterium (assembly GCA_947176425.1). Lineage (GTDB taxonomy): Bacteria > Bacillota > Clostridia > Oscillospirales > Oscillospiraceae > Pelethomonas. The sequence goes on along the minus strand of CAMWQV010000271.1, from coordinate 1,761 downwards.
ACGGCTTCCCGCTGCCCGCAGCCCGGGCAGGCAACCTGAGAGGAGGAGGGGAGCTGTCAATGAAAGAACAACAAAGCTATAAGCACTCTATGAAGCTGGAACGCCGAACAGCATCACTCTATGTCCAGAATACGGGCTGTCAACAGTGCCCCCCATGCTATGGCTGGGGTCCTGGCGTGCGCAACCATTTCCTGCTGCACCATATCCTCAGCGGCAAAGGGGTCTATCTCTGCCGTGACGCACGATATGAACTGAACGCGGGAGATACGTTCCTGGTCTATCCGAATACCACCATCCATTATTACGCCGACAGTCAGGAGCCGTGGGAGTATATCTGGGTGGGATTCAGCGGTATGGACGCCGCCGCCTGTGTTGCCAGGACCGATTTTTCCCCCGAAGCTCCGGTCTTCTATGGCCGGGACAGCGATGAAATCCAAAAACTGCTGGAAACAATCTATCAGAGTTTTGGGACTACAGCCTGGGAAAATCTGGAGATGACCGCACGGCTCTACAGTCTGCTGGCCTTCCTGACGCGTACCGCACAGCGGAGTCAGGATGACAGGGACGGCGTCCCGGACTGCGCACAAATGGCGGCGGAGTACATCATCAACCACTATGAAGAGCCTATTACTGTCGAAGGTCTGGCCGCGTATACCGCTGTCAGTCACAGCAGCCTCTACCGCCGGTTCGTTCGGAGATTCCAGATCTCGCCGAAACGGTTCCTGCTGGAGTACCGCATCGAACGCGCCTGTATGCTGCTGTCCACTACAAACTGCTCGATCCAAGAAGTCGCGACCAGCGTGGGGTTTGAGGACCCCTTCTATTTTTCCCGTGCCTTCAAAGACGTGAAGGGCGTTTCGCCGAGACAATACGCCTATCAGGTCCGGGCCGGAAAGGATACAACCTCTATAGTGACGAAAAACCCGCAAAATATGGACTAAAAATCCATGTTCACCGGGCCTGCAAAAATCTATAATGAGTACCATAACTACTTAAAATAAAAGGATTTTTTCAGGAGGCAATATGGGATACTATTTTTCTCCGGAGACTGATTTTCCTAAACTTCAGGACGCAGTCTCCGGACTCTACCCCGCCCAGCAGAAGGACCGGCAGATCAGCCGCTATAAGAGCCTGCTGGACGGTCTGACCCAAAACTTTGGCCCCTGCGCCCGGACTGCCGTTTTTTCCGCGCCGGGACGCACGGAAATCGGCGGCAACCACACCGACCATCAGCACGGTCTGGTCCTGGCTGGCAGTACGGACCTGGATGTCATTGCCGCCGCCGCCCCGAACAGCGAGAACGTAATCCGCATCCAGAGCGAGGGTTTCCCTATGGATACCATCGAAGAGGAGAGCCTGCAGCCGCGCCAGGAGGACCGCAATACCGCCGCCGCCCTGATTCGTGGAGTCGCCGCGTGGTTCCAAAGCCAAGGATGCAAACTGGAAGGATTCAACGCCTACACAACCTCCAGCGTTTTTAAGGGCAGCGGTCTCAGCTCCAGCGCCGCTTTTGAAGTGCTGCTGGGGAATATGATCAATGAACTGTTCTATGAGAAACAGTGCAGCCCCGTCCGCATCGCGCAGACCGGGCAGTATGCCGAAAATGTCTATTTTGGAAAACCCAGCGGCCTGCTGGATCAGATGGCGTCCTCTGTCGGCGGCATAGTGACGATTGATTTCAAGGATAACGCCAGCCCGGTCGTCGAGCGTCTGGATTTCGACTTTGCCTCCGCCGGACACGCCCTCTGCATTGTTGACAGC
>CAMWQV010000270.1 GCA_947176425.1 uncultured Clostridia bacterium | reverse complement strand
CTTGAAATCAGCTGTGATATAGTAATGGCAAATCAGGAATTGGAGTATTTAGGAAAATGAACAACAATGATAGAAAAATGCAGGCTGACCGCATATTATATGAATTTGGTTTATTAAAGAAGCTGGAAGAAATTGGAAACGCTCATATAGTCGGCAGTTATCGAATGGATATGATGGCATGGAATGATTTGGACATTGATATTGAAAATAATGCCATGTCTTTGGGCAAACTGTATGAATTATCCGCATTTATCACAAATACATTTCATCCGCTGTGGTATGAGGCCAAAGAGGAAACTGATGCTGCCGGAAAAAAAGTCTGGTTTCACGGTTTTGAAACCGTAATAACGGGGGAATTGTGGAATATAGATTTGTGGTTCTTTGACAAAACGGCGATTTCCGAGGCGGAACGCTATTGTGACCGGATCGTTCAAAATACAACGCAGTTGCAAAAACAAAGGATTATGGATATAAAAACCGGATTGATTCAAAAAGGCATGTATTCTTATCAGCAATATACAAGTATTGATGTATATAAAGCGGTTATGGAAAAGGGCGTAAAAAACTTAGATGAATTTCTAACATTTTGACCTGATTAAAACCAACTTGCTTTTTCATCTCTGAACTGCGGCGCATCACTGTTTTGATAGGGATTATAATGGTTTAGATTACAGCCAAATTCTTTTAGAAAGACAATTTTATTATCAGAGTTCCATAGAATCAGTGACATACCATCAAATTCCTCAATGGTTCCGTCGTTCATCTGACTCTTAAAATACCATTCAGCAACCGTTTGATTATCTGTATGAAAATACTGCTTTATATCCCAAACTAAAACCTGTGCGCGGGTGTTCCACTCTTCAAACCAATGCTTTACTGTCATACGGTTTTCATATTTGGGACTCCAGCTTTCAATATAGACAACGTTTTCCGCAAAGATGTCATCTATACCCAAATCTCTTTTTTGCAGCCACATATCAAACCATAAACGGATAATTGTTTCCCTTTCGTTCATTCCCTGTCACCTCACTACTATATATTTGAAATTTGAATCTCCGCGCCGCACACTTTAATTTTATCATATTATTGTGTCCATTACAATAGCATTGTGAGACAAGGAGGGCTGATATGCTTGATATAATACCGAATGAAGAAGAACTGACAGTTTTAGTTGGGAAATCTCTATACGATGTATGGAATCAGTTATGCGCTTTGATTGACGAAAAATATGATATGGAATGTCTGTGGAATAAAGGCGGGAAAGCCTGGAAGTATGAATATAAATACCGCCGGGGCGGCAAAACGCTGTGCGCGTTATACGCAAGAGAGAACTGTGTGGGTTTTATGGTTATCTTAGGGAAAGACGAACGGCTAAAATTTGAAGCAGACAGAGAAAATTTCTCAAAAGAAGTTCAGGAAATATATGACAAAGCGCAGACTTACCATGATGGGAAATGGATTATGTTTGAACCGGCGGATACTTCTTTGTTTCAAGATTTCGTGAGACTGTTGGGAATCAAAAGAAAGCCAAACAAGAAAACAAGGGAGGTAATCATGTGACTCTGGAATGGATCATTCGGATGTGGGGGGTACGGGGTTCAATGCCTGCGGTATCCGGGGATTTTTTGGAGTACGGAGGAAATACCGCCTGTGTGTCCGTAGACTGCGGAACGGATCTCGTCGTGTTCGACGCCGGAAGCGGCCTTTCCGTCCTGGGCCGCAGCCTGACGCCAGACCGGCCTGTCCATATTTTTATCAGCCATGTACATATCGATCATTTGATAGGTCTGTTCATTTTTCAGCCGTTTTATGATCCCGGCGCTGAAATCCATCTCTACGGCGAAGCGCGAAACGGCGTCTCCTTCCGTCAGCAGCTGGAAACGCTGGTCGGCCCACCCTATTGGCCTGTAGGCCTTCATGATTTCTCCGCCAAAATCATGATCCATGAAACCGGACCTGATCAAACCATACCGCTCCCCAACGGCAGGACAGTCCGTACCATGCGGGGCAATCACCCGAATCTTGGCCTGCTGCACCGTTTGGACTCGGCGGAACGAAGCGTCGTATACACCCTGGACTGCGAACTGACGCCGGAACTGCGCCCGCAGCTTGTGGAATTTTGCCGAAATGCCGATATTCTGGTCTGGGACGCGAATTTTATAAATCAAGACCTTGCGCAGCATTCGGGCTGGGGGCATTCGTCCTGGGAGCAGGGCGTGGAAATACGCCGGGACGCCGGTGTGAAACAAATCCTTATGACCCATTATAATCAAAACTATACAGACGCTTTTCTGCGGGAACAGGAACGGCTGGCCCAGGAAGCAGGCGTATGTTTTGCCAGAGAAAGTATGGAGGTGCGTTTATGAGAGAAGAAAAATTCAGAATGTTCCTGGAAGTTGGCGTGTCGCTGTCGGCGGAGAGAGATTACAACCGGCTGCTGGAAAAAATCCTGCATTGTGTGATGGAGCTGTCCAACTGCGACGCCGGAACGCTGTATCTGCTGGAGAACAACGCGCTCCATTTTAAGATCATGCGCAATAATACGATGAACACTTATTCCGGGGGAGACGGTTCCGACTGCGGCCTGCCCCCTGTGGCCCTGAACCGGGAAAGCGTCTGCGCGCTGGCCCTGCTGGACAACGAAACAATCCGCGTGGCCGATGTCTGGAACTGCAAGGAGTACGACCTGACCGGCCCGATGCGTTACGACGCCATTACCGGGTATCATACGCAGTCCATGATCGTCGTGCCGATGCGCAACCGGGAAGGCGGCAAAATCGGCGTTTTGCAGCTCATCAACGCCCAGGATGACAGCGGCAATGTGTGTCCCTTTGAGGACGAGATTGTGCTGGCGGTGGAATCCGTCGCTTCTCAGGCCGCTATTACGGTGCAGAACGTCCGCTATATCTCCCAAATTAAAAACCTGTTCCATTCGTTTGTGAAAGTCATGTCCTCCGCCGTTGACGAAAGAACCCCTTACAACGGCAGTCATACCCGTCATATGGCACAGTACGGCGACCGCTTCCTGGACTTCCTGAACGAACGGTCTATTGCTGCCGGAAAAGATACGGCGTTCGATCCGGCGCACAAGCAGGAAGTCTTGATGAGCGTCTGGCTGCACGATATCGGCAAACTGGTCACGCCGCTGGAGGTCATGAACAAAATGGCCCGCCTCCTCCCCGAACAGCACGCCGCTTTCGTCCATCGTATGGAGATCGTCCGCCTGCGGGGTGAGATCGAGCGTCTTTCCGGCCGCGTCACATTGGAGGAGACCGAACAGCTCATCCGCGATACCCATGACGCACAGACGCTGGTCGAGGCGGTCAACGGCTGCGGGTTCGTTACGGATGACCGTCTCGCGGAACTGGACGCCCTGCAAAAACGGACGTTTACCGATTCTGACGGCGCCGTCAAGCCCTGGCTCACGGCGGAGGAATACGCTATGCTCTCCATCCGCAAGGGAACCCTCTCTGACGAGGAACGTTCTATTATGGAAAGCCATGTGGTAGTTACGGATAAACTGCTCTCTCAAATCGAATTTTCCGAAGACCTTGCCCATGTTCGTTCCTGGGCCGCTTCCCACCATGAACTGCTCAACGGTTCCGGCTATCCCAATCACCGCGCCGGGGACGATATCCCGGTGGAAGTGCTCATTATTACGATTCTGTATATTTTTGACTCTATCGTTTCCTACGAACTGCCCTATAAGCCCGGTATGCCGGTTGAAAAGGCCCTGGGAATCTTGAATATTATGGCCGAAAAAGAGGGAAAACTTGACCCCGCTTTGACCAAACTCTTTATCGAAAGCCGCTGCTGGGAGGTCAAATCCTGATTTTTACTGTTCAGCCGTTCATGCGGGAAACTTGACCGTTCCTGCATGAAGGGCTTGCTGTTTGAGACCGTATATGTTACTGTGGGAGATATAAGAGAACAGTGTTATTACATGAAGGAGGGAATATCATGAAGATAAGATCGCTTCTGTCCCTGTTCCTGGCGCTGTTTCTGCTTTTGGGTCTGACGGAACCGGCCCTTGCAGCGGATACGGCGGCCACGATGCAGCTGTCCAAAACCGAAGGAACCGTAAGCGTCACCAACGCCAGCGCACGGGAACTCTCTATTTTAGAGAACATGCGCCTGTACAATGGCTATACCGTAGAAACCGCCGCCGCCAGCTACGCCTGGATTAATCTCGACAGCACAAAGCTCGTCAAACTGGACGCGTCTACCAAAGTCGAGATACGCAAGTCCGGCAAAAAACTGGAAGTGCAGCTCAAATCCGGCAATATCTATGCAGATGTCAGCAAACCTCTGGACAGCGATGAGTCGCTCAATGTCCGCACGTCTACCGCCATCGTCGGCGTGCGCGGCACCAAATTCCAGGTGAAACATTCGACCAGAAAATTTGAGAACAATTCCGCGCTGCCTGCGTTCCAAGCGTCTACGCAGGTCACCGTTATAGAG
>CAMWQV010000269.1 GCA_947176425.1 uncultured Clostridia bacterium | reverse complement strand
GTCGTTGTCGATGAGAGCGGTTTCCCAGAACCGGCACGGGAGCTGGATTTGCAGGAACGTTTTGAACGCGCCATTTATTTAATGGATAAACGGCATATCCGCGCTGTTTACAGTGAGGGCAGGCTGGTATTTGAAAATCATTGCTAAAAGGAGAATTTTGTTATGATTAAACACGTTGTAATGTGGAAATTCAAACCGGGTACGGAAGCGGAACAGGAGAAATTCCTCTCCGGCCTGCGGGGACTGCTGGGCGTGATTCCGCAGATCAAAGAACAGGAAGTCGGTGTCAACAAGGGCGAAAATAATTATGATGCGGTGCTGGTTTCTGTGTTCGACTCAATGGAGGATTTGGCGGCGTATCAGACCGACCCCCGGCATGTGGCGGTAGCGTCGGTCTGCAAAGAAATCCGGGTAGACCGGGTGGCGGTCGATTACGAGGTGTAATATATGGCCGCAAGATTCGACAGTTTCGATCTTCAGGAGCTTACCGCCAAGCCCGAAGACGCCTTTCGTCTGACCAGTCTCATTATGACGGAGGGCCAGCGGGTTCAAGGATATGCCGGAGACTACTACCGCTATTATATAGGCGATGCGGTGGCTGTGGTGCGCACGATGATCGACCCCGACTCCGGCGAGGAATTGCTGTTGGGGATGGATACCCATGCGGTCAGCAAATGCGTCTGGGAGTGCCGGGTAGACCGGGACCTTACGCCGCCGAATGCGGACCCGCTGTTCCGGCGTCTGCTGGTCAGCGGCGGCGGGGAGGATAATGCTGTGGTAGATGTGCTGTGTGCGGAGGTGCTGCCGCAGTTGGAGACCGGCGGCACAATACGGCTGAATATGACCGGATTCCCGCTGAGAGTGGATTACTCTGAGGGGGAATGCAAAGGCGTTGTGTCCGCGCAGGAAGACACGGTGTTATTGCAAGGCGTTGTGCTGGACGCAAAAGTCGGAGAAACCTATTTAGGGATGGAACCGCTGACAAAGTTTCTCAGCGTAACCGTCAAAACCCCGCTGGGCGATGTGGAGCTGTGCCATCCGATGGAGATGGTCAAAGAGGGCCAAAAGGACAATGTAAAGCCTGGCGCGGTGGTGTCGGCGCTGTGCCACCTGTCGGGAGACGCCGCTGTGGGGGAATTTGCCGGAGGAATCGTGTACAGTGAGGCGAACTGTCTTGCCGTACTGCGGGAGTTTTTCCGGTCCGGACGGAGTCTGCGTCTGCGGCCCGTGCTGCGCAGTGACTGTGCGTGTACGTTCCTGGAAAACCGGCAGGAGGGGGAGGAAAATGCTCTCGCGCTGCTGGAGGTCGTAGGGCAGCAGCTGAAAGAAGCCGGGTTCGGTACCTGCGTGTATGGAACGCTGACCGGTGTGGAACAGGAGCTTCCGGGAAAAACCGGGCAGTCCTGTTTGCTGCTGGGAGACGGTCCCGAACAGTTCGCGTTTTTGTGCCTGGCCGATACTGACAGTTTAGGCCGGGTGCGGGAAATTGTAATCACCAATGACAGCCGGTATGACTGCGAACCGGTATTATAAAACAGGAAAGCCGCTGAACGCGATGGATGTTCAGCGGCTTTCTTCCGGACAGAGATAATAGAAAATTAAAAATCACAATATTGCATCAGCGCACCGGATATGATAAAATAGCCTGTTGTAAAATCTGAATAACAGGAGGTGGCTTATGCCTGCCCGTGACTTTCACCATGACAGTTTGGCACGTATTTTTTTCAGCTATTTCCGTCCCCATATAAAACTGTTCCTGCTGGATATGGTCTGTGCTCTGATGATCTCTCTGATCGACCTCGCGTTCCCCTATGTCTCCCGCATGTGCCTGTATGAGCTGATTCCTGAAAATCTCTATCAGGCGTTTTTCGCGGTCATCGCCGTCATGCTGGCGGCATATCTTCTGCGGGCGGGCCTGCAATATATTGTCTGCTACTGGGGCCATGCGTTTGGCGTGCTGGTAGAGGCCGACATCCGGCAGGACCTGTTTTCTCATTTGCAGACGCTGTCCTTCGGTTTCTACGACAAAAACCGTACCGGACATCTGATGAGCCGTATGACAGCGGAACTGTTCGATATCACCGAACTGGCGCACCACGGCCCGGAGGATATCTTTATTTCCGGCGTCACTCTGATTGGCGCGATTGTGATTATGTTCACGATTCAATGGCGGCTTGCGCTGGTTATGCTGATTTTACTCCCCATTTTTGCCGTTGTAGTATCGATCAACCGGCGCAATATGGCGGACGCCGCGAAAAGGGTAAAGCAGGTTACCGCCGGAATCAACGCTGATATTGAATCCAGCATTTCCGGCTTCCGTACCGCGAAAGCCTTCTCAAACGAAAACGCCGAGAACGAAAAATTCATGAAAGCCAACGAGCGCTTCAAAGTCTCGAAAAAAGAGCGTTACCGGGCAATGTCCCGTTTTTTCGCGTCCCTGGAATTTTTTATGTGCATCCTGCCCGTTACGGTGATTGCGGTGGGCGGATTCCTGATTATGGACGGGAAAATGGACTATATAGACCTGATTACGTTCAGCCTTTATACCAGCACTTTTATCAGCCCGATGCGTAAAGTATCCACGCTTTCCGAACTGCTGGTGGACGGAATCGCCGGTCTGAGCCGCTTTGTGGACCTCATGCGCATTGACCCCGATCTCACCGACAAACCTGACGCCGTTGACCTGCGGAACGTCAAGGGCAGTATTGATGTAGAGGATATCAGCTTTTCCTACGAGCGCGATGACAGCGAAGTCCTGCACCATGTCAGCCTGCATGTGAATCCCGGCGAGACGGTGGCGATTGTGGGACCCTCCGGCGGCGGCAAAACGACCCTGTGCAGCCTGATTCCCCGCTTCTATGATGTCCACGAGGGCAGCATCAGGATTGACGGCTTGGACGTGCGGGATATCCGGCAGCAGAGCCTGCGGCGGAATATCGGCGTTGTACAGCAGGACGTGTTTCTGTTTGCCGCCAGCATTATGGAAAATATCCGCTACGGGCGTCCCGGCGCAACGACGGACGAAGTTCTGGAAGCCGCAAGACGCGCCGAAATATATGATGATATCATGGCAATGCCGGAAGGCTTTGATACTTATGTAGGAGAACGGGGCGTACTGCTCTCCGGCGGTCAGAAACAGCGGATTTCCATCGCCCGCATCTTCCTGAAAGATCCGCCTGTACTGATTCTGGACGAAGCAACTTCCGCATTGGACAGCGTGACGGAGGCGAAGATTCAGCAGGCTTTTGACGAGCTTGCGAAAGGCCGCACCACGTTAATCATAGCCCACCGCCTGTCTACCGTCCGCAACGCAAGCCGGATTCTGGTGATCCGGGACGGCATGATTACAGAGCAGGGCACGCACGAAGAACTGCTCGCCCGAAATGGGGATTACGCGCAGCTGTACAACACGCAGAACTTACATGGAGAATGATGGATAAAACAGATTTGATTGCAAAAGCGGCGCAGGAGCCGGAAGACCGTCTTCTGCTGGCCCGCGTTCTGGACAAATACGAACAATGCCAACGGAAAAATATTCCTGCCGCGGCTGTTTTCCTGACGCCCCGTGAGCGGGCAATGGCGGAAAACCTGCTCCGCGCCGCCGGGATTCACAGCGGGTATTTGTTCGACGGCGGCTACCCGGAGGCGGAACGTACCCGGCTTATTTTCCTCCCGGACTGGGCCGATACGCATAATGAACTGGCCTTTCTCCGCGCCGCTTTCCATGGTTCCGGCAGCGTCCTGTCCCATCGTGACCTGCTGGGCAGTCTCATGGCGCTGGGCGTCACGCGGGAACGGCTGGGGGATATTCTGGTCTCGCCCCACAGCGCGGATATTGTCACCGTACCTTCTTTAACAGAACATTTTCTGCGGGAGTGGACCGGCGCGGGACGTGTGAAGCTGACCGTCACGGAGATCACACGGGAAGAACTGGCAGTCCCCGCGGCGCAGGTCAAAACCATCCGGGATACGGTGCCCTCCCTGCGGCTGGACGCGGTTACGGCGTCGGCGTTCGGGCTGAGCCGGGGAAAAGCCGCCGAACTCATCGCCGCCGGACGGGTGCATTTAGACCACGTTCCCTGCCAGAAACCCGACAAGCCCGTTTCCGCAGGCTGCGTGATTACCGCACGGGGACTGGGCCGGGCGCGTTTGGCACAGACCGGCGGCCTGACCAAAAAAGGCCGGACCGGCATCACTATTGAAAAGTTTATCTGAATTTGATGCAAACTTGATGCAAGCGAGGTATACAATTATGGAACAGCAAAAAATCGACCGCATCAACGCCCTGGCGCACAAGCAGAAAACCGTGGGCCTGACCGAAGCGGAACAGGAGGAGCAGAAAATTCTGCGGCAAGAATTTATACAGTCTTATGTAGGCAATCTGCGCAGCCAGCTGGAGCAGACCTATATTATGGACGAGCATGGACAGAAACATAAACTGCGGCGGAAGGAGGAGCAGTAATGGC
>CAMWQV010000268.1 GCA_947176425.1 uncultured Clostridia bacterium | reverse complement strand
TTTGTCGCCACCGCCACGCCCACCATGCAGCAGACCAAACCAATTAAAGACATGGCGACCGCCGCCCGCAGTTTTGCCGAGGGGAATTTTGACGCCCGCGTCTGTGATATGGGCCGGGACGACGAGATCGGGGAATTGACGGAAGCATTTAACGCAATGGCGGATTCCCTGCAAAAAACGGAACAGCAGCGCCGGGAGTTTATCGCCAATATCTCCCACGAGCTGAAAACCCCTATGACCACCATTGCCGGATATGCAGACGGGATTTTGGACGGCGTGATCTCTCCGGAGGAGGAGCGGCAGTATCTTTCTATTATCTCTGCGGAGAGCAGGCGGCTGAGCAGGCTGGTGCGGCGTATGCTGGATGTGAGCCAGCTGCAAAGCATTGATCTGATCAAACAGAAACGGCCCTTTGATCTGTCCGAATCTATGCGGCGGGTGCTGGTATCGATGGAGAAAAAGATTACGGGGCGGGGCTTGGACGTGGATGTGGAAATTCCGGAGGACCCGATTATCGTCATGGGGGACAACGATCTGCTGACACAGGTTGTCTATAACCTGCTGGAAAATGCGGCGAAATTTGCCGCCCAGGGCAGCACGCTGTTTTTGGGTCTGGAGAAGAAGGGGGAGAAAGCGGTTGTTACCGTGCGCAACACCGGCGACACGATCCCCCCGGAGGAACTGCCGCTGCTGTTTGAGCGGTTCCATAAGACCGATAAGTCCCGCAGCGAGGATAAAGACGGCGTGGGCCTGGGATTGTACATCGTCCGCACCATCCTGGAACAGCACAGGGAAAAAATTACCGCTGTCAGTGAGGACGGCGTTACGACATTTTCCTTTACCGTCCAGCTGGCGGCGGAGGAAAAAGGCCTGGTCAAAATTTGAATTGTGTGAGAAAGGGGGAGACTGCGATGGAAGATAACCGGCTCGAACAACAGAAGGAGATCGTATTTACCTACCGGCAGGAGGAACCGGTCCGGCCTGTTGTCCTCCGCTACGAGCGGGAACTGCCTGGCCGTATGCTGCAAAAAACGCCGCCGCCTGCGGAACCCGTCAAAGAGGAAGAAGAAGATTATCTCGCTCCCTGGCGCAGTGCAATCGCGCCGCCGGAAAAACCGCGGAAAAACCGTTGGGGCGTCCGGCTGTTTGTAGGCGTGTCGCTGCTGGTGGCGCTGGTGTGCCTGGGCGTGGGGATATGGTATGTGGGTCAATACGGGTGGGCCTTGCCGGACCGTGTTCCGGACGATTACCGGCAGGATGACAATTCGCCCCCCTGGGAGGACCGGTTTTATTGGGATTATGGCGGGAACGATTCTTTTGAGTCGAAAGAGACGACAATCGGCCGTTATCCCGCCGGCGGCGAGGCCCGGCTGCTGCTGTCCGCCGCGGAGTACCGGCTGCCTCTGACGCCGGGTGAAATCTACGAGAAGATCAATCCGTCTGTCGTGTCCGTACTGGGCAGTCAGACGGGATACAGCAGCGTGGGGACCGGTGTGATCTTCAGTGAGGACGGCTATATCCTGACCAATTATCACGTTATTTCCGGCTGCAAATCCTGTCAGGTCCTGGTAACGGATCACGCCGCCGTGGTGGAATATGACGCAAAACTGGTTGGCTACGATGAGGAGATGGATCTGGCGGTACTCAAGATCGCCGCTGTGGGACTGCCTCCGGCGGAGTTCGGCGTTTCGGACGACCTGGAGATCGGCGACCCCTGCTATGCAATCGGCAATCCGCTGGGACTGGAACTGCGCAATACCTTTACCAACGGGATCATTTCCGCCGCCAACCGCAGTGTGAAGGTGGAAGGCGTCGATATGACCCTGATTCAAACCAATGCCGCCCTGAACAGCGGCAACTCCGGCGGACCGCTGATCAATCAGTACGGGCAGGTCGTGGGGATCAACACCATCAAAATGATGAGCGAGTATGACACCATCGAAGGCCTGGGCTTCGCCATCCCCACCAGCCTCGCGGAACGGTGGGTCAATGAACTGGTTGTATTCGGCGAGCTGCAGCCCCAGCCGGTTCTGGGTATTTCCATTAAAGCGGTGAATAAGACGTTTCAGGACGGTTTTCAGGGCTTACTGCTGGTTGTGGAAGTGCAGGAAGGCAAGAGCGGGGAAAATGCCGGAGTCCGGACCGGTGATTATGTCGTTGCGTTCAACGGTCAGGAGGTCTCGACAACAGAGGAAATTCTGGCTATCCGCAGGAATCTCTCCGTGGGCGACCAGGTGCCGGTCCGGATCTACCGCCGCGGGGAATTTTTGGACCTGCTGATGACAATGACCGCCTGATTTCGTCCTTATACTAAAGTCAAGGTTGACATCTGTGGACCCTGGTGCTATCATATCCGGAGACAATAATTGGATAGCTTGGGGGTGTTTTTGATGAAACAATATTGGAGGCAGATCGCGGCCGCTGCTCTGGCCGTGATTTTGCTGTTGTTGGGTTTAGATATACGCTTCGGCCTGCTTCGGAGGGACGGTCAATATCTGCCTGTCCTTATGTATCACCATTTTGACGACGAACCGGAAAAAGGAACCATTGTCTCGGAAAGTATGTTCCGGGAACAAATCACCGCGATGAAAGACGCCGGATTTTCTTCCGTATCGCTGCAACAGGTTCGGGATTATGTCTATGATAATGTGCCGCTGCCGGAAAAACCGGTCCTGATTACCATCGACGACGGATATACCAGCAATCTGACGGTCGCCGCACCAATCCTGGAAGAAGCCGGATTTCAGGCCGTTATTTTTGTGATCGGGGCGTTCGAGGGCGAGACGATCGATCCCCGCAGCGGCAATCATATTTGGAGTGAGCGGTTTTCGTATGAAGAGGCCCTTCCATGGGTGGAAAAGGGCGTTTTGGATATTCAGTCCCATTCCTTTGATATGCACCGTCTCGTCCGCGGCGGCTACAGTATCCGGGACGCTATGCTCCCGGCTGACGGTGAGACGGAGGAGGCGTATTTACAGGCGCTGCAAGAGGATTTTGACCAATTCCGCCAGCGGCGCGAGGGCAGAGTCCCGACAGAACTTATCGCGCTGGCGTTCCCCTACGGCTACTGGAACGATACCCTGAACCGGTTTTTAGCCGCGCAGGGAATCAGGCTGACTTTTACAACCGTGGAATACTGCACCCGTTTGGAACCCGGTGTGCCGGACTGTTTATACCGGATGGGACGCTTTAATATTACAGAAAATATGAGCGGAGAAGATTTGGTAAGTAAATTGGAACGAGCTGTGAAAGGCGGCGTTTGAATGATAATTGAAGAATTTTTCAGGGAAAATCCTGTATGTGCTGTTGCTTTCTCAGGCGGCGTTGACTCCGCGTGGCTGCTCCATGAGGCGGCGCGGTTCGGAAAGCAGACTGCCGCGTATTTTGTCCGGACGCCCTTCCAGCCTGGGTTTGAGCTGTCCGGCGCGCAGAAAACCGCCCGGCTGCTGGACGTGCCGCTGACTGTACTGGATTTCGATGTGCTGACTGTCCCGGAAGTGGCGGAGAATCCTTCGGACCGCTGCTACTACTGCAAAAAAGCGCTGTTCTCCCTGCTCTGCGGCGCGGCCCGTGCGGACGGTTTCCCCTTGGTGCTGGACGGCAGCAATGCCTCCGATGACGCTAAGGACCGTCCCGGTATGCGTGCCCTGCGGGAATTGGGCGTCAGGTCGCCGCTGCGGGAGTGCGGGATTACTAAAGCGGATATCCGGCTGCTGGCGCGGGACGCGGGACTGCCGGTGTGGGACAAGCCGTCCTATGCGTGTCTGGCAACCAGGATTCCCGCCGGGACTGCTGTCACTGCACAGGATTTGGGCAGGGTTGAGCGAGGCGAGACGGCGTTTGCTGACGCGGGATTAAGCGATTTTCGCCTGCGCCTGCGGGGTCCGGCTGGGCTGCTGCAAGTACGCTCAGAACAGATGGAATTTGCAAAACAGATTCTGCCGGAACTGCAAAAAAAGCTTGCGCAGGATTTTTCTGAACTCAAATTGGATGATATCCCCCGAGAAGAGCGGGAGACATGAAACAGGACCAGCGGAATTTTGAACCGCTGGTCTTTTCGTTTATTTTTGACGATTTTGCCGCCGCCACATCAAATATTCCTCAAAGTTCTGCAACTCCGCTTTTATAAAACGCTCTGCCCTTATTCCTCAATTTGAATTTCCATGTTATCAAGAGCGTATTGCATAGCTATGTTAATCAATTCACTGCGTGAACGGTTAGTTTTTGCAGATAATTCGTCATATTTTTCCTGTAACGAGCGTTCTAAGCGGATTGTTATTGTAATTGCAGTTGCCTTGGCTTTAGCTTCCTTTGGTTTGATAATAAGTTTTTCCATAGAGTTGAAACCTCCCCACTTTTTGAATAAGTATAAAGAATATCTTTCTGCAAATGTTAGAATTTGAGAATAAAATACTAAATAAAAAAAATCCTTCCTTGCACATGGGGGCTACAAGTAGAAAAAGGGGTCAGAAAAG
>CAMWQV010000267.1 GCA_947176425.1 uncultured Clostridia bacterium | reverse complement strand
AAGGAGGGACATAAACCAATGAACGCATTTACATTCGAGGAAAAGAACCTGCTTTGTATCTACAGCGGCGGTGAAAACCGTCAGAAAACCATAGCCGCACTGAAGGATATGCAAAGCTATCTGGAGCCGGACGAAACGGAACTGCGGAATCTTACCGACAGCACCATCGCCAAGTTACGGCAGATGACCGATGCGGAATTTGCCGGTCTGGACCTGACCCCCGACTTTGACCTGGAGGACTTTGCCGATGGCGAGTAAGCTCCAGGATTATCTCCGGCTTGCCGACAACACCACACAGCAGATCACTGGCAGTTACCAGAAGTGGACGGACTTTCTTTCCACGGCTGGGCGGCTCTATAAATATCCGTTCCCGGAACAGCTGATGATTTATGCCCAGCGTCCAGACGCTACCGCCTGTGCGGAGTGGGATTTCTGGAACCAGAGAATGCGGCGATACATCCGGCGCGGTTCAAAGGGAATCGCCCTGATCGACACCAGCCGGGGCAGGCCGGTCCTGCGCTATGTATTTGATGTGTCGGACACCGGGCGTATGGAAAACGGCCTGGACCCGAACCTCTGGCGGTATCGGGACGAACACAGGGACGTGGTTTCGGCGGCGTTGGAAAGCCGGTACGATATTTCTGACGCGCACAGCCTGGAGGAACAGTTGGAGCAGATTGCTTCTCAGCTGGCGCGGGAATATTGGACGGACCACCAATATGATATCCTCCGCAACATTGACGGCAGCTTCTTAGAGGAGTATGATGCTTTCAACGTTGGCGCGGCATTTCAAAAGGCCGCTGCTGTCAGTATTACATTTGCCGTTATGCACCGCTGCGGTCTGGAACCGGAAAATCACTTTGAACATGAGGATTTCCTGAGTATTTTCGATTTCAACACCATAGATACAGTAACGGCCCTGGGCGCGGCAGTGAGCCAGTCCAGTGAACAGGTACTGCGGCAAATCGAGGTTGTTGTCAAGAAATATGAGCGCGAAAAAATCGCGGGAAGGAGTGCTAATCATGGCGAACGAGCTGACTTACACCCAAGTGGGAGATTACCTGATTCCCGATCTGGCCCTGCCGGAGCAGCCGGACCGGGACTTGGGCAAGTACGGGAGAATGCGCCTGCGGTATCTGAAGGAACACCGGCCCGTGGTGTGGAACTGTATGACGGTGAAGGGGACCCTGTTCAGCCACCTGCTGGAGATCGAGGACGCGGCGAACAGCCGTCTGGAACTGTTGATGCCCCAGCTGGCGAAAGCGGCAGACGCAACGGAACAGATGAAAGCCAGCAATCAGATGGAGTGGGTAGGGCTGATGAACAGCTGCAAGGCCCAGGCGGAGGAAATTATCATGACGGAGCTGATTTACAGCTAAGTTTGCTTCCTCCCAATATTCCAACACAGGCAGAACAAATGGAGACCATACGAGAGGCAGAGAGTGCAGACGCACCCTCTGCTTCTGTTATCTCCCAGGCGGATATTGATGCAGAACTGCGGCACGGCACGTCCCATCAAGGCGGAAAACTGCGGGTATATCGTATGTATCAGCAGGAAATCACTGCAAAGGACGCAGTTCAGGCACTCAAAAAAGAATATGGCACCAGCGGTCACAGCCATACCTTTTTAGACGGCACCAGTGGTTTTGTCGATTATTCTCCCTCTGCTGGAATGAAAATGCGTCGCTACCAGCCGAACGCGGAGGTAAAATTGACTTGGAGCAGACTTGAAAAACGGATTCGGCAGATGGTTCAGGAGGGCAGCTACCTCACCCCGGAGGAACTGGAAAAGTACCGAAGTGACCATCGGGAGCAAGTTCCCGATTCGCAAAGTAAACCGCCTGCCCCTGCACAGTCCCCGGTTATACACATTACGCAGGATGAAATTGACGCAAGGCTCCGAAGTGAACTGCTCACAAAAAGAAATCTGGAGATTTATGAAATATACCAACAGAATTTGACCGTTGCAGACACCGTTGAAGCAATCAAATCGGTATATGGACACGCTTACTTTAACTATACTCTTTCAGGTGGAATATCATGCTGGGCTGAATATAAACCAGACACGGGTATTACCATCACACATAGCAAAGCAGGCGAAGAAGTAGGAAGGGTCGCTCTTACTTGGTCCGATGTAGAGAAACGACTGCGCCAGCTGATTAACGCTGGCCGTTATCTCACCCCGGAAGAATTGGAAACGTATCAGAGAGACCATCTGGAACAGGTCACGATAGAAAATCATCAGGAACAGCCCCCTCCGGCCCCTGTACCGGAGACTGCGCCGCCTGTTCCCTCCCCTGCACCAGCGCAGAAGATCACACAAGCCGATATTGACGAAGCGATTCAGGAGTGGAACGGAGATATCGCCAGTAAGCGCCGGGTACAGGAATACATGACCGGTCACGCCCGTGACAAGGGAACGGCTGAGTGGCTGAAAAATGAATATGGTGACGATCTTCCCGCCTATCCCGTTCATGGACGCGATGGAAGAACGGGAACAGATCTGTCCTGGCCCAAAGTGCAGCGGCACCTTGCCCGTCTGGTAAAAGAAGACCGATTTTTCACCGAAGAAGAACACGACAATTTGGAGGATATCGACGCTGCTGCCATTCGGGAACATCTGGAACAGGTCAAGGACAAACCTTCCGCATTTGTAAAACAGGTTATGTCCGATGTGGAAAAGATCGCAGAACAGGAGGCAAATGAGCCTGAGACTGCGCTGCCTACAATACGAGAAGTCTACAATCATTATAAACCCATCGTGAAAGAACTGGTACTGGAGGATGTGCCGTATCAAAATGCCTGTAAAAATTCAGACAAGGAAACCGCGATCATGGAGGGCGATGCAGCTGTAAAACGCGCAGCACTCACCATTACGGCTCCAGAGTTTGGACGGTTGTATTACGATATGGCCGATGTTCGTTACCGGCTGCATCGGGAGATTGTGGACGAAACCTATCCCGTTCTCTCTCAACCTCAACAGGAGCAGGCCATCAGTAATCTGCAAGCGGCAGGCGACACAATCCCACCGGAAGCCCCGCCTATCCCAGACCTCTCTGGCCAGCCCGTCACCCGTGAGGGCGATACGATTACCATCGGGAGCGGAGATGCCGTGCATGAGGTTGACATCACCGTTTCCGACGAGGAATGGCAGAACATTCAGGAAGTTATCGGCGCAGCAAGCCAGCCGCCCCGCGACCCTTTGGCCCCAGCCTACAAGCCAGGGGATACAGTCTATCTGAACAATACCGCTTTTGAAATTACAGGTATTGGGCTGCTCGATGTAGAACTGCGAGACCCTGCGATGTTTTACCCCATTTTCCGTACCGAGAGTAAAGAGAACTTCGAGCGACTGCTGCACCAAGATACCCGAAACAGCCGGATTACCAGCTATCTGTCTGCCAATATGAACAGCGTCAACGATGATTTTAGTGAAGTCCTCACTTCCCATCTTCTGACGGACCGGGATAAGGGTTACATTTCCAGTTGGCTGCGCTCCGGCGAGAATAATCGTGGAATCGCCATGCGGCTGTCAGAAGCCTTTGCCAGCCGCGCCGAGACGGTCACGCTGGAAACCGGGGAAATTGCGGACTATTTTACCTCCACCATCAGCATGACAGTAGAAATTCAGGACAAATTCGCTACAAAACTGTCCCTGTCCTGGGATGATATTGCCCCCATACTCCGCGCTCTCTGGCAGCAAGAACTGGACGGCTTTACCCATGAGCCGGTCCAGAGGGAAGCTGTAGAGTTGGAGGGCCAGCTGTCCTATCAAGTGGGGGATAAGGTGGCCTTTGCCTACGGCGATCATGATGTGAGCGGCACGATTGGATATATCGGAGATTTGGATATCCGCATCGACACTGGGCCTTATTCCTGGAGCCATCAAATCGTCAATAAGGACTTTTTTGAGGATGCTGTCCGCCACGATGAACGCAACGCTGGTCTGTTTACCCTGGAAGTCCCTGTCCCGCCTGCGCCGTCCCAGGCAGACAAACCAGAACCAGAAGCCCCACCCTCACCGTCCGATACCATAGTGACACCAGGATCTGCAACCATCTATCCCGGCGATAAAAACGGCCTCCCCTATGATATTGTGGTTCAGACCCTGCACATTGACGGGCCGGAGCATGACCAGCCAGAGCAAGCCCCTGCCGCTGAGAATTTTCGCATTACGGATATCCATTTGGGTGAAGGTGGTCCGAAAGCTAAATTTCGGATGAATATGGATGCAATCAATACCCTGCAAGCCATTGAACTGGAGGGCCGTTCCGCTACGCCTGCCGAACAGGAAATTCTCTCCCGCTATGTTGGCTGGGGTGGTTTGCCGGATGCTTTTGACCCGGACAAGCCAGACTGGAAAAACGAATTTTTGGAGCTGCAAGCGGCGCTTACCCGGAAGAATATACTTCTGTACGAGCATCAACACTCAATGCCCACTTTACATCCCCTACAGTTATCAAAGCGGTCTATGAA
>CAMWQV010000266.1 GCA_947176425.1 uncultured Clostridia bacterium | reverse complement strand
TTGGGCGGCCGGATCGGTGCGGCCGGCGGCGGCCAGCGCGTGCGCGTGCTGGAGCGGGTCCCTCTCGGCAGGGACCAGGCCCTCATGGTGGTCCAGGCAGCGGGCCGGTACTTTTTACTTGGCAGTTCTCCCTCCGGATTCTCCCTGTTGGCCGAACTGACAGAGGAGGAGGGCGGACTATGGGAAAGCCCCCCCTCCTCAGGCGGCCCGCCACAGGGCGAAAAAACGGATTTCCGCTCGATTCTGCGGAATTTCCGTGAGAAAAAATGAGAGGAGGGCCGGGGCTATGACCGACGCATTGATTAACGTCAACGGCTCCAATGTGCAGACGATTGACATCATCCTGCTCATGGGCCTGCTGACCATTCTGCCCTCGCTGGTGGTCATGATGACGTCCTTTACCCGGTATGTCATCGTACTGTCCTTCCTGCGCACCGCTATGGGTACCCAGCAGACTCCGCCTAATATGGTGTTGGTGGGTATGGCTCTGATGCTGACGCTGTTTACTATGACGCCTACCTTAGAAGCCGTGAAAAGTGAGGCGTATGATCCGTATATTGCGGGGGAGATCACGCAGGAGGAATTTTTTGAGGTGGTGCAGATGCCGTTTAAACGGTTCATGCTGCACAATACCGAGGTATCCAGTGTGGAGATGTACTGCGGTATGACAGACGTGGATGTGCCGGAAAATGTAGAAACGGCTACGTACCTGCCTATGCGGGTGGTTCTGCCGTCTTTCGTTACTACGGAACTGAAAAAGGCGTTCGAGATCGGCTTCTTGCTGTATCTCCCCTTCCTGCTGATCGACGTGATTGTTTCCTCTACCCTGATGAGCATGGGCATGGTGATGCTGCCGCCGTCCATGATCTCTACGCCGTTTAAAATCCTGCTGTTTATTATGCTGGACGGCTGGCATCTGCTGTTCTCTACGCTGATCCAAACAATCAACTAGGGAGGTGCGGCAGATGTTGAATACCTCAATCGTTACGGAACTGCTCCGGGAAGGCGTCTGGGTCGTGATCAGAGTGTGCGGACCCATGCTGCTGCTGAGTATGACCGTCGGCATACTGCTGGCCATCTTTCAGGCCGTTACCCAAATCCATGAGCAGACGCTGTCATTTATTTTTAAAGTTACTGTGGTGGTGCTCGTGCTTATGGCGGCCGGCGGATGGATGATGGAGCTGCTTCTCGATTTCGCAAAAAGCCTCTTTGAAGCCATGCGGTCCATTTAAGGGGGCGGGAATATGTGGGCGCTGAATACGGAACTGATGTGGACCGAATTGACCCTGTTCCTGCTGGTGCTGGCCAGAATGACCGGCTGCGTGGTGTTTAATCCGGTGCTGGCGCGCAACGGCGTCCCCGGAATGTTCAAAAGCGGGATGTGCCTGCTGCTGGCTGTTACGGCCTATTCCATGACTGCCAGCCGTCCCCAGGTCCCGGAAACCGTGCTGGAATTGGCCGTGCTGCTGTTTCTGGAAATGGCGGTGGGGTATTTCCTGGGGGTGGTCATGAATCTGTTTTTCTACGTCCCCATGCTGGCCGGTGAAACAATTGATATGCAGATGGGCATGTCTATGGGCAGGACTTACGATCCAAGCAGCCAGACCTCCACGACCGTAACCTCTCATATCTTGAATACCCTGATGATGCTTCTGTTTTTTACCGCCAACGGACACCATACTCTGCTGCGCATTATGCTGGATTCCGGAAAAATCGTTCCCTTTGGAAGCGTTTCTTTCGGGCAGGACCTGTACCGGTCTGTGATTGAGCTGTTTATTGACTGCACGATCCTGGGCATCAAGCTCGCCATGCCGATTCTGGCCGCCGAGCTGCTGGGACAGGTGAGCATGGGTATTCTGATGAAGGTCATCCCGCAGATCAACGTGTTCGTTATCAACATCGATCTGAAAGTGATTATCGGTTTGGCGCTGCTGTTTGTTCTGCTGCGGCCCTTCAGTGAGTTCCTGCTGCGGATAGAAATCGAAATGCTGCAAGCGATGCAGCGTGTTCTGCCGGCAATGACCGCCGGATAGCCCCGGATCAGAGCCGGGAGACGGGCGATAAAGGGGGGAACTGCCGGTGGCGGGCGATTCCGAGTCAAAAACCGAAAAAGCCACCCCAAAAAAGCGACGAGATGAACGCAGTAAAGGTAACGTCCTGATGAGCCGGGATGTAGTGGGGGTGGCTACCCTCTTCGGCAGCTGGGTAATGCTCAATGTGATGGGCAAGATCGCAGTGGAACAGGCGGATTCCTTCCTGGAAACTTGCTTTAACTATATCAGAAACGGTGAAGTGGGATTTTTGCCCGGTATCGGAAAAGAACTGATGGTCCGATGCCTGGTCACCGTTGTGACAGTGGCGGGACCCTTTCTGCTGGTCACGCTGATCCTGGCTATCGTGGCAACCTTCTGGCAGACCCGGATGCTGGTGACCACCGAGCCCCTGAAACCAAAACTCAGCAAACTGAATCCTTTAGAGGGATTCAAGCGTATGTTTTCTCTGCGCAGTGTCGTAGAGTTAGTGAAAAACCTGATTAAAATTTCAATCCTGCTGTTCCTGATCTATCGCTACTATGCCTCTGTTGTGACCACCTTCGCCAGATTCCTGGATATGGAGCTGGAACAGGCAGCCCGGGTGCTTTTCAGCGATATTTTGACTCTGGTCCTGCGGGTGGTGATCGCGTTTATCGTCGTGGCCTTCTTTGACTACCTGTACCAGTGGTGGGACTATGAGCGGAAACTCAAAATGTCCAAAGAGGAAGTCAAAGAGGAATATAAACAGACCGAAGGCGACCCCAAGGTGAAGGGCAAGATCAAACAAATCCAGCGAGAGAGAGCAATGCAGCGTATGATGCAGCAGGTTCCGGGCGCGGACGTGGTTATCCGTAACCCGACCCATGTGGCCGTGGCCCTGCGGTATAAGCCGGAGTCAGACAACGCGCCTGTGGTGGTGGCGAAGGGCCTGGATGAACTGGCCCTCCGAATCGTCAAAACAGCGGAGGAGCATGATGTGGCGGTGGTCGAAAATGTGCCGCTGGCCCGCTCCCTTTATTCGTCCATTGATTTGGACAGAGAAATTACACCGGATTTTTATGGTCCTGTGGCTGAAATTCTGGTCTATGTCCTCAAACTGGACCAGGAATCTCCCAAACAATAAGCCCGGCTGCCGGGCACTTGCCCCATATTTAGGAAAGGACAGAAGCCATGAGGCGAATTCTCCAAAACGGTATAGCGCTTGCAGTGGTCGTGATCGTCCTGTTTATCATCGTCCCCTTGCCGACGGCCCTGCTGGATATCCTGCTGGTCGTCAATATCTCCCTTTCCATGCTGATCCTGGTCATTACCATGACCATCTCGGACGCATTGGAATTCTCTATCTTCCCATCCCTTTTGTTGATTACCACACTTTTCCGGCTGGGCCTGAACGTCTCCACCACACGCCAGATCCTGGGCAATAACGGCAACGCCGGAAACGTGATCTTGTCCTTTGGACAGATGATTACTCAGAACAATATCGTCCTGGGCGTCATCATATTCTTGATTATCGTGCTGGTGCAGATGATCGTCGTGACGAAAGGCGCGGAACGTGTGTCCGAAGTGGCGGCCCGTTTTACCTTGGACGCTATGCCCGGTAAACAGATGGCTATCGACGCCGACCTCAGCTCCGGACTTATCGATGAACAGGGCGCAAAGATCCGCCGCGCTAAGATTCAAAGCGAAGCCGATTTCTACGGCGCTATGGACGGCGCTACCAAGTTTGTCAAGGGCGACGCCACCATGAGCATTATCATCACCGCTATCAACTTTGTCGGCGGCTTGATTTTAGGCTCCCTCAACGGCGTGCAGAATGTATTGGAAGTCTACTCCATCGCTACCATCGGCGACGGCCTGGTCTCGCAGATTCCGTCCCTGATGATCTCTACCGCTACCGCCATGATCGTCACCAGGTCCGTCTCCGACAGCAGCCTGAACGACGACGTGGTTGGTCAGTTCTCCCACCAGCCGAAAGCGATTTTTACCGCAGGTATTGTGATCGCGCTGCTGGGCCTCATCCCCGGAACCCCCCATATGGCTCTGCTGGTGGTGGGCGTGGGACTGGTCTCTGCGGGCTGGTGGATGAGCAACCGCCTGGAACGCCAGCAGATGGAAGAAGAAGCGGCCCTTGCTGCCGCAGCCGCCCAGCCGGCGGAAGAAACGGCTGTACAGCCAAGCCCCGGAGATTATTACAAGGATATCAATAATGTCTATGGACTGCTGACTGTGGACCCCATTGAAATGGAGTTCGGCTACAGTTTGATCCCCATGGTGGATGAAAACAGCGGCGGCAAGCTCATCAGCCGCATCGTAATCTTCCGCCGTCAATACGCCCAGGAAATGGGCTTCGTGATCCCGTCCATCCGCTTCCACGACTCCTCCGCGCTGGGAACCAACCAGTATGTGGTGAAGATCAAGGGTGAGGAAGTGGCCAGGGGCGAGATTCTGG
>CAMWQV010000265.1 GCA_947176425.1 uncultured Clostridia bacterium | reverse complement strand
TTTCATTTCTCCTCCTTTGCCGCCGACCGGTCCTTATAGACGCCCAATGGGTAATAGGGAATCATATCGCTCTCCACCCACTGCAACGCTTTCTGCGGGGTCATTCCCCAGTTGGTGGGGCAGGCGGACAGCACTTCCACCAGAGAAAACCCTTTATTTTCGATCTGGTTGCGGAACGCTTTTTCAATCGCTTTCCCCGCCGCTTTTACGTTCTTCACATTGTTTACCGCGACACGGGCCACATATTCCGGGCCTTCCAGCGTACTGAGCAGCTCACAAATTCTAATGGGCCAGCCGCAGTGCTTGACATCCCGTCCGTAAGGGCTTGTCTGCGTCACCTGACCGGGCAGGCTGGTAGGCGCCATCTGTCCGCCGGTCATGCCGTAGATAGCGTTGTTGACAAAGATCACGGTAATATTTTCATTCCGCGCCGCGGCGTGGACCGTCTCCGCCATACCGATAGACGCAAGGTCGCCGTCGCCCTGATAGGTAAACACCACGCATTCCGGACGGCAGCGTTTAATTCCGGTTGCAGTCGCGGGAGCGCGACCGTGGGCGGCCTCCATCATATCGCAGTTGAAGTAATCGTAAGCCATGACCGCGCAGCCAACCGGCGCAATTCCGATGGTGCGGCCCTCAATATCCAATGAATCAATCGCCTCCGCCACCAGACGGTGGATAATGCCGTGGGGACAGCCGGGACAGTAATGCAGTACGGCGTCAGTGAGGGCGTGGGGCTTCTGAAATACAACAGCCATAATCAGTTCACTCCTTTCTGTGCCTGACGGATGCTCTCCAGCACCTGTCCCGGGTCAGGGATCATGCCGCCCGTCCGGCAGCACAGGGAGACAGGCCGGGTACACTCGGTCGCTAACCGAATATCCTCAATCATCTGGCCCATATTCAGCTCCACAGACACAAACGCTTTTACCTGCGCGGCAGCGTCCCGCAGGGCTTTTTTCGGGAAGGGCCACAGGGTAATGGGACGGATCAGCCCGGCTTTGATACCCTCGTTCCGTGCGGTCACGACAGCGTTTTTCGCCACACGGGAGGCAATTCCGAATGCCACAACGCAGATTTCCGCGTCCTCCATCCGGTACGCCTCATAAAGCGGTTCCGTCTCCTCAATGGCGCGGTATTTTTCATAACGCTGAAAGTTAATGCGCTCCAGTTCGTCCGGTTTCAGGTACAGGGAGTTAATGATATTATGTTTCCGTTTCATCCCCGTACCGGTCAGCGCCCAGGGTTTATCATAGGTTTCGATCTCCACGTTCTCAAAGGAGATCGGCTCCATCATCTGCCCGATGGTGCCGTCAGCCAGAATCATGGCTGCCATACGGTATTTATCGGCAAGATTGAACCCTTTGACGGTCAGGCTCGCCATTTCCTGCACCGACGCCGGCGCTAATACGATCAAATGGTAATCCCCATGACCGCCGCCCTTTGTAGCCTGGAAGTAGTCGGACTGGCTGGGCTGGATACCGCCCAAACCCGGACCGCCTCTCTGGACATTGACGATAAACGCGGGAACGTCGGAAGCCGCTATGTAGCTGATTCCCTCGCTTTTCAGGGAAATGCCGGGGCTGGAGGAGGACGTCATCACGCGCATTCCCGCCGCCGCCGCGCCGTAGACCATGTTGATCGACGCGATTTCGCTTTCGGCCTGCAAAAACACGCCGCCGATTTTGGGCATTTTTTTCGCCATATACGCGGCGATTTCCGTTTGGGGGGTAATGGGGTAGCCGAAATAGTGGCGGCATCCGGCACGGATTGCGGCCTCGGCAATCGCCTCATTCCCTTTCATAAGCACTCTGTCTGCCATAATGGATCTCCTTATTTTTCCACAGTGATGATGCAGTCCGGACACATCGTCGCACAGAACGCACAGCCGATGCAGTTTTCCTGGTCCGTCATCTCCGCGGGATAGTAGCCTTTCTGATTGATTTTGTTCTTAGCAATCGCCAGAACGTGCTTGGGACACGCCTCCACACAGAGGCCGCATCCTTTGCAGAGATCTGTTTGAAAAGTAACTTTCGCCATACTTGTAAAATCCTTTCTTTCCCGTCTAACCAAACAGTGGTCTGGGTTTTGGCGGCTGTTTCCTGTCGTCGGGGAGGTCAAAGTATTTCGCCTGTAATTTCATGGGCAGCAGGTCCGGCAGTTTCCCCTGTAATCCCGCCGCGACCGTTTCTTCGGCGGTGGTCAGCCACACCGGAAGACCGCTTATTCTGCTCAGTTCCGCCATATATTCCTGGGATGCCAGCACCGTCTGAGGGGTTGTCTCATGCGCAAGATTGGTGTTGTTGACCAGGTCTGTAAACGCCAGGCCGCCTGCCGCTTCAATCTCCCGCATGACCTCCAGCGCGTCCGCAGGCGTGCGGGTAAGGGGACGGCTGGCGTTTGCTACAAAGACCATCCGGTAATCCCCTTCCTCCCGAATATAGGGTACATACCGTCCCAACGCATACGCGCCCCGGTCGTCCCCGCCGATATCCATGACCGCATAAACGCTCTTGTCTTCCACCAGCCGGTACGCTTCCGCAGGCAGGGCGGGCAAGTCCACATTGGAGTTGGCGAACTGCGGAGACACCAGATCCACGCCTGCCGCTTCCAATTCCTTCGCGCTGTCGGCGGTGCGGAAGTAGGGGTTGACGATATCCATATCCGCAATCACGGTTTTTTTTCCCTCGCCCGCCAGCAGCAGCGCGTAATTCACCGCGATATTAGTTTTTCCGGAACCGTAATGTCCGGCGAATAAAGTAACGCGTCTGTGTTCCATCATACCCCTCCGCGGCGTTTAACGCAACTCTTTTTTCATGACTTCGTAGCTCAGAACAATTCCATTGTCCGTCAGGCACTGGTCATGCCGCACGGTAATATATCCGCGGCGGCTGTACATCTCCCGTGCGGGCAGGGACGCGTCCAGCTGTGCGGCAGAATAGTTCTTTTTGATTTCTTCCTCCAGCCGTTTCAGAATCAAACTGCCGCAGCCTTGTCCCTGAAACGCCGGAGCAACATACATTCTGGTGATATGGTCCTGTGATACGGCTCCTGTACCGGTCAGAACGTTCCCTTTATATAATACAAATACTGTATTGTGCCGGATATCATAGATAATATTTTCCAAACTATGAAGCTTGCAGAAGAACTCCACAATCTCTTTTTGATAGAATTTCGGGTAAACGGTCAAAATAGTGTCCTGCACCAGCCGGAAAATAGATTCTGCCGCCGTCTCCTCCGCCCGCATACAGCAGAACGAAGCATAATCCGATATCAAAGCTTATTCCTCATAATTTTGCCGCTGATGGTCTTGGGCAATTCATCTTTGAACACGACAATTCTTGGATATTTATAGGGCGCGGTGTGTTTCTTGACGTAATCCTGAATTTCTTTTTTCAGTTCGTCGGTTCCTTCTTTGCCGGGAATCAGCACGATGCTTGCCTTAACCACCTGTCCGCGGATTTCGTCGGGAGCAGCGGAAACGCCGCATTCCAAAACATAGGGCAGTTCCATAATAACGCTTTCAATCTCAAACGGCCCAATCCGGTAGCCGCTGGACTTGATGACATCGTCAGCGCGGCCCACGTACCAGAGATAGCCGTCCTCGTCCTGCCACGCCACGTCTCTGGTATGATAGAGACCGACGAGCCAGACTTCTTTGGTCTGCTCCTCATCACGGTAATAACCAGCAAACAGTCCGCAGGGAATTTCTCCGTTTTCATCGGCACGAATACAGATTTCTCCGTTTTCGCCGGGTGCAACGGGCTTGTCGTCCGCGTCCACCAGGACCAGGTCATATGTGGGAATCGGCTTGCCCATAGAACCGATTTTCTGCTTGTTGCCAACCAGATTGCCGATGCTCAGCGTGGTCTCGGTCTGACCAAATCCCTCGTAAATTTGCAGGCCGGTCTGGCTCTCGAACTGCCGGAATACCTCCGGGTTCAAAGCTTCCCCGGCGGTCGTGGCGTGTTTGATGCTGCTCAGATCGTATTTGCTCAGGTCCTGCTTGATAAACATACGGTACATAGTAGGCGGCGCGCAGAACGTGGAGATATTATATTTTGCAAACAGGGGCAGAATGTCGCCCGCGTCGAAACGGTCAAAGTCATAGGTGAAAATCGCGCCCTCGCACAGCCACTGTCCGTAGAGTTTTCCCCAGAGGGCTTTGCCCCAGCCGGTTTCGCTGATGGTGAAGTGGAGGCCGTCCGCGTGGACACAGTGCCAGTATTTGGCGGTGATATAGTGGCCCAGCGCGTATTTATAGCTGTGGGCGGCGATTTTCGGATAACCGGTCGTGCCGCTGGTAAAGAACATCAGCATGAGATCGTTTCCGCAGGGGGCGTCTTCGGCGCGGTCGTACTTGCTGCGGTACATGGTAAATTCGTAGTCAAAGCAGTGCCAGCCCTCGCGATTTACGTTGGCGATGATTTTAAGCTGCAAGGTCGGGCTGTCTTTTTCGGCAAGCTCCACCTGATGGGCGGCGTCG
>CAMWQV010000264.1 GCA_947176425.1 uncultured Clostridia bacterium | reverse complement strand
GCTTTTTCCTTGCAGTACCACGCTACAGCAGGATTATAAGCCAATGCAATGCTTAGATTTTTTATATATTCTGCATCATACCAGCTTGCCGTACAGATTTGCCGGATCATGTATTTGTCCATCAACAAAATACAATTAAAAGAATATTCGTTTGGATCGATCCAATTAAAAGACATACCATTCCTCCGCTGATTGGGGAGGGTTATCGTATTGTCACCCTCCTGATTTTTATTACTTCAGCAAATCCTGTTTTTTTCATAGCAGTTCACCCTTTCTTTAATAATATGCAGATGCATAACGTTATCTGCATGAAAATTATATCATTATTTTGCCATACTTACAATACTGAATTTCATAAATTCCGAAGGAAGTGGGAGACAGCTGCAGACCGTCTCCCACTGGTATTATCTGCTCACACGCAGTAAAGCGCGATGCAGGCATATTGCAGGATACTTCCTGCGAGAACGAAGAGATGCCAGACAAAGTGCATATAGAACCGCTGGGATTTATAGAAGACGATTCCAGCCGTGTAAGCGATGCCGCCTGCCGTCAGCAATCCCATTCCCAACGGCGGCAGAGCGGCAATAATAGCCTTTAATGCAAGCACAACCAGCCAGCCCATGAGGGCATACAGGACCAGAGATAACTTGTCAAAACGCTTGAGATCGATGGCGTTCAGCGTAATGCCGGTCACCGCTAAAGTGGTATTCGTGAGAAACAGCATCCAGCCGGTTTTTCCGCCCACTACCAGCAGTGACATAGGAATATATGTCCCCAGGATCAGAATAAAGATCGAGCAGTGGTCCATTACCCGCAGAGCGCGTTTGAGGTTCGGACGGCGGGCGGCATGGTAGACAGCGGAGGCGGTGTAGAGCAGCACCAGACTGAAACTATAGGCCGCAAGACTGAAAACTGTTTTTGCGGAACCAGTTGTAATGCCTCTGACGACCAGCGGGACCGCCCCGGTCAGTGCCAGCAGTGCGCCGATGCCGTGGGAAATGGTGTTGGCTAGTTCTTCACCGGACGTTTGTGCCCGTTTGATGTGATTGGTAATCATAATGACCGCCTTTCATGATTCTTCAAATAGTTATATCTAATATTAAATATTATTATATACTGTTTTATGCAATAAGTCAAGCGTTTCTGCGTATTTATTTTTCCGCAAAAGATATTGCATTATGTCCCAAAATCGGCTATACTATCCTTAAAATCCTATCGGTCTGTGGAGGGTGCTATGGAGGTCTCAAGAGAACGGATTGTCCAGCGGTATTATGAGTGGATTGACAGCTTGGCCCAGTTTGATTTGCCGGATTGGGAGGAGCTGCCGCCGCTGGATTTATATATGGATCAGGTCATTATCCTGCTGACGCGGTATTTATCGCTGATGAACCGGGGGGAGGATGAAAAGTCCATTACTGCAAGCATCATCAATAATTATGTGCGGATGCGTATCATGCCGCCGCCGGTGAAAAAGAAATATTCCAGATGTCATCTCGCGTATCTGGTAGTAATCTGTACGCTGAAACGGAGCCTGAGCATCTCCAGTATTCACCGTCTGCTGCCGGAGGAACGGTCGGAGGCGGCGGTACATGAAATGTATATGGCGTTTGTCCGGCAGTATCGGACAGTCGTGGCGCTGCTCCGAAAGATCCCGGCGGACAGCAGCCAGATTCCGCCGGATGCGGGGAGGCTGCTGTGGAATGCAGACGGGGATCTTGCCATTACCGCCGCGATATTTTCCGCGCTGACAAAGTCTTTAACAGAGTTTCTGCTTTGGCCGGAGGACAGGGAAGAATAACAGAAACTCCCCGAACAGACCGGTGTTCGGGGAATTTTGGATAGAGGGTCAAAAAACGTCAGATCAAAAACCATTCTGCGGCAAAGACTGTCAGACAGCAGACGACCGCCACCTGAAAAAGACTTTTTCCGCGCCATGCGAGTATGATACCGGCGATCAGAGCCAGCAGACCGGCGATGGGGCTTTGCGTGGCTTCCGTGATTGCCGGAAAAGTCATCACGGACAAGGTGACATAGGGAACATAGTAGAGAAAAGAGCGCAGAGTCCGGTTGGTGATCTCGCGGCGGATCAGAACCAGAGGGGTCACGCGGATCAAATAGGAGACCGCCGCGGAAACCAGGATGTAAAGCCATATGTTCATGATTGCGCCGCCCCTTCCTCGTCTTTAATCGGGAATAAGACCGCCGCGGCAAGCGCGATAATAATCGTCAGCAGGATTGTTTTGACGCCGGGGGAGATACCCGACAGCAGGGCCCAGCGGCTGGAAACGAAGCTGGCTGCAAAACTGATTAACACCGCGCCCAGGATCACACGGTCATTCCGTGCAGGGGGGACGATCACAGCTAAGAACATCCCATACAGACCGACGCTCAGCGCGCTGACCAGCCGCAGGGGCAGAATACTTCCGGCGATTGCGCCCAAAAATGTACCGACGCTCCAGCCGGGGATTGCGACTGACATTGCACCATAGGAATACCACGGATTGAGGCGGCCCGGAACAGCAATGGAGATACCGAAAATTTCATCTGTGACATCGAAAGCAACCAGCATTCTATGGAGCAGGGAAGTGTCGGGCGAGAGTTTTTGGCTCAGGGAACAGGACATCAGCAGATAGCGGGCATTTGTGACAAGCGTCATAACCGCAACTTCCCAATATCCCGCCCCGGCGGCGGCTAAAGAAAAAACCGCATATTCGCCTGCGGAGGCATTGTTGGTAAAGCTCTCGACCATGGCCTGAAAAGCGGTAAATCCTGCGCTTTTTGCCGAGAAGCCTAACGTGAAAGCTACCGCAAAATACCCTAATGCAATAGGAATCCCGTCTTTCAGGCCGCGGCGGAACCAAGTGGCGTTGGTATCTATGACGATCACCTCGATTTTTTATTTTTCCAACGCGTCCTATTTTAGTATACAGCAATATATTTGTCAAGAAGACTGTTCTTTCAGTTTTTCCGCGACTTCCAGCTTTACATTATAATCCCCACTGGGAGAAAGGGTTGGAAGCGACTCCCATTCTTCCTCACTGATGAATACCGTCTGGTCAAAAACGTTGGACTTTCTGCATCCGGAACCGATTCCCCAGGAGAACCAGATATCCTCCGCGTGTTCCGGGATATAATCTTCCTGATGGCCGATGATTCTCCATTCCCCGTCGGTTCTTCTGTCGAACAGGCTATATGTGTCCAGAGGGATTGCCGTGAGCCGTCCCGCGCACAGTATGTCGTTCTCGCTGATAACCGGCTGATTGGATGTATAGTCGAAAATCTCCGCAATATGGAACATCACTTTTGCCATAATCCGTCCGAAACAGTAGGTGCTGTCATCAAATTTGAAACAAAAAATATCACCGGGTTTAATATACCGCAGCATTGTCCGCGGTTTTTTCTCCCAGCCCCAAATCTTTATCATGTAAATTCCTCCAAATTAAAATTTGGGGGTGTGAACATATTGCCGCCCACACCCTAAAAAGATTGCCGGTTTATAGATTGCTTTTGATTTTTTCGATCATCTCAGCGTATTCATCCTGACTGAGAAAAACTTTCCCCGGGTTCATCTGGAAGACGCCGCCCCATTCAAATTGATCCTTGTACTTAGGGACCAGGTGGAAATGGAGATGGCAGCCGCCGTCGCCGTAAGCCCCATAATTCACCTTGTCGGGATGAAAGGCGGCGTGGATTGCTTTGGCGGCGCGTGACACATCGGCGAAGAAAGCGTTCCGGTCTGCCTCGCTGATATCGACCAATTCGCTGACGTGGTCTTTGTAGGCAACAATGCAGCGTCCCGGATGGCTCTGCTCTTTAAAGAGAATCAAAGTGCTGACATTCAAGTCACAGATATAAATACCAAAAGCGTCCAGCAGTTCCCCTCTCATGCAGTAGCCGCAGTGATTGTCTTTCACAGGAAAAAACCTCCTTTTTTTACGATGCCTAAAGTATAACAGGAAAAATTTCATTCCGCAAGAAAAATCGCAGTAATTTCGGATTGTTTTTTTGACAAATTCCGTGTACAATAAAAAAGATAACGCCGGAGAACGGCAGGACGCGAAGGAGGATAAGGACAATGGATCAAAAAAGACCCAGAGGGCGGGAAAAGAATGTGTCCGGCCCTGGAAAAAGCGTAAACAAGCGCGGCGAAGGACTGCATAGCGGTCCGGTAGGCGAAAGCGGCGGATACGCGGACCGTAAAGACACAGGCGGCGGTTCTGGAAAGCGCGATACCGGCACGCGGGGCGGGGGAGGCATGAAACTGTTAATCCTGTTGGCGGTACTGCTGTTGGGCGGCGGCGGAGGTTTGGGGACACTGATGAGCGGTCAGAGTACAGGGCAGCCGCAGCAGCAGACAAATCAAGTCCAGCAGAGCGGCGGTCAGACGGCGGCAGGCGGTGCCGATCTGTCCGCACTGCTTGGCAGTTTAGGCGGCGGGAGCGTGTCCAGCGGCTGGCAGGGCGGCACGAATACCGGACGGCTGAATACCTCC
>CAMWQV010000263.1 GCA_947176425.1 uncultured Clostridia bacterium | reverse complement strand
GTCCTGCCTGTCCCTTTTCCGTGTATGCGGCAATCTTATCCGCCAGCAGCTCCCGCACGGCAGCGGCAAACCGTCCGGTTCCCTGTCCCGCTTTTGCGTTCGACTCCAGCACCGCAAACCCTTTTTCACGGAAATAAGCGGCCCACAGTTTAGTAGCGGACGGGTCGGCCAGGTCGGTCCGGTTCAGAACGATCAGCCGCGGTTTTTCCCGGGTCAGCTCCTCCACATCCGGGTTTCGGCTGGAAAACGGAATTCGGGCATCCAGAATCTCACATACGGCGTCCATATGCTTCATCTGTTCCGCAATCATCCGCCGCGTTTTCGCCATATGGCCCGGATACCACTGTATATTCATGCTTTTTTCTTCTGTCATCATGCCTCCCGTCACTTTGTTACGGCCCCGACGCGGCTCCAGTCGCTGCGGTCGGTATCCGGCGTTTTGCCTGGGGCCAGCAGCAGCAGGGCTTTTCCTTGCAGATACCCCTTTTTGACAGGCCCGAGACGGTCAGAGCGGCTGTCGGTGCTGTGATTGCGGTTATCACCCATCACAAACACTTCGTCCTCCTCCAAAGTCAGCGGAAAAACAGTGCCGTCATTTTTATAGGTAGGCTCTTTTGCATATGGTTCATCCAGTGCATTGCCGTCCACATATACAACACCTGACTCAAAATCGATATCAACCGTCTGTCCGCCTACCGCAATGATCCGTTTGACAAGGGTATCGTCAAGCTGCGCGTTGTAGTCGTTGATAACCACCACATCGCCGGGCTGGAAATTGCAGAACACGGAATTCAGGATCAGCAGCCGGTCGCCGGTATAGAGGGTATCCTGCATGGACGGCCCGCTGACGCCGATCAGCCGGATTGCGAAGGTAAACAGCAGCACCACGCTGACCACCGCAGTAATCAGGGCCTGGGCGCAGCAGTACATCAGTCCTTCTGCGGATTCCGGTTCTTTTTCTTGTGTTTTGCCGTCAGCAGAAAGCCGGTTTTTTTCTTCCGCCATTGCCGCACACTCCTTTTTATTTAGTAAGATAGTATTACGAAACCATAGCTTAACACAGATTCGGCTGAATTACAACAGGGAAGTTGCTTAGAAAACAGCTGCTGTCCGAAGGGTTTCTTGAAAAAAACGCTGTTTTTCCGTCCGATGAACCAAAAAGAGACGCCCGGCACAGCCGCCAGGCGTTTTCTTTTCGCTCCAATTACAGCTTCTCGCGAACCTTTGCGGCCTTGCCGACACGGTCGCGGAGATAGTACAGCTTCGCACGACGGACAACGCCATGACGCACAACCTCGATCTTCTCAATGGTGGGAGAGTGCAGCGGGAATACTTTTTCCACGCCCACGCCGTAGGAAATGCGGCGAACGGTGATGGTTTCCTCAATACCGCCGTGCTTCTTTGCGATCACGATGCCCTCGTAAACCTGGATACGCTCGCGTGCGCCTTCCTTGACCTTTACGTGGACTCTGACCGTATCGCCCACCAATACCGGGGGCATCTCTTTCAGCTGAGACTCTGTCAGCGCTTTAATGAGATCCATGTATAATTCCTCCTGATTTATAGGCGTTCTTAACAATTTTTCTGGTCCGGACACTCATTTTATCCGTCCCTTGACAGAGGACCGCCCTTTTTGCCAACACAGAATAGCATAATCTGAACGAAAATGCAAGAAAAAAATCGTCTGAAATGAGAAAAATTTTTGACAGCTGCCCGGCCTCAAATCTCAACCGTCTCTCCGGTATGCAAAAAGTACAGAATTTTCCTTGTAACGGGCATATCCAGTATTTTTTCCAGGGCGGCGCTGTAAGTTTCCAGCTGCGGGCGGTAGAAGGCGAGTTTTTCAGGCAGGGACTGTTCCGTGACCCGGTCCGTCTTGAAATCCACAACAGTTACCTGCCGGTTTTTGACGGCGTACAGGTCCACGACGCCTTGCAGCAGCACTTCTTCTCCTTCTTCCAAATCCGGATAGTAGGTCTCCGCCGGAACCAGAAGGCTGAAGCGAAATTCCCGTTCCACGCTGTCCGCCTGTCTCAGTTCACCGGCAAGGGACGAGTCCAGAAAACGCTGAACCATCCGCAGATTCACGGACGCCGCTTCTTCCGGTGTCAGCAGCCGCCGTTCCAGCAGCCGGTCCACCGTCTCCCGCACATTGCCGTCCAAAGGCAGGTACTGCATGACCAGATGCACCGCCGTCCCCCGCCGGTCCGCTGTCAGGGGCCGTTCGCCTGACAGAAAATGCGGGGCCGCAAACCCTTTATGCACATAGGGCTGCAACGTATTCTCCGCAATCTGTTTATCTTTTTCACGGCCTTTCAGCTGGGTGGCCGTCAGCTTGGTGGGCGTCGTACAGGCGGCGGAATAGGGATATCTGTAATCCAGCGCCGCACGGTCCACTGGCAGGCGGAACTCCGGAACTTCTTCCGTTTTTTCTTCCGCCTGCACCTGCGGGGCTTCTCCATAGGAAACGCCTTCATGGTACTGCACAATCCAAGGCGTGTCGTCCGTATCCAAAAAGCCGCTCATTTCCAGTCCCGTTAAAATCCGCAGCGGTGCGGAATCCCGGCGGCGCAGCAGCGGCAAAAGAATCCATTCCGCCATTGACTTCGCGCTGTCAACTGTCTCCGGCGGGACCGGTCCGTCCGGCGAAGGCAGCGACGCCAGCGCGGACAGCTCCGCAATCTTTTTCGGCACGGCTGGCATGGACGCCGTCATAATCAGTTTTTCTTTTGCTCTGGTCATCCCTACATATAATAACCGCATTTCTTCCGCACGCATTTCCCGGCTGATTCTGGCGGCGGCGGCTTCTCTGGCGGCGGTCGGGTAACGAATCCGGCGGTCAAGATCGATATAGACCGGTCCCAGACCCAGTTTCGGATGCACCAGCACGGGCGTTTGCAGATCCATCCGGTTAAAGCCTTTGTTCAGGTCCGCCAGCACCACAATGGGAAATTCCAGACCCTTTGACTTGTGAATGGTCATAATCTGCACACTGCCCGTCATGCTCCCCGCGGCGACGGCAGGCTGTTCCCCGGTCTCCAGCAAAAACCGCAGATGGCTGACAAAGGCAAACAGCCCCTTGTAGCCCGCGCCCTCAAACGCTTTGGCGTGTTCATAAAGCGCAATCAGATTTTCCCGCCGCCGCTCACCGTTCGCCATCGCGCCGAACACGCCCAGCACATTCAGGCGGTTGTACAGCCGCCAAATAAAACGGTGTACGCTCATATCCTTTGCCAGTGAACGCAGGTCCTCCAGCTGTTCCAGAAATTCCCGGCAGGCAGGGTCCCCGCTGGCTTGCAGGGCGTCATAAAACCCGCCTGTCTTGCAGCTGCCCCGGATCATCGCCAGACGGTCCGGCGTGAATCCCATCAGCGGCGAACGCAGTACGGCGATCAGCGGCACGTCCTGCCGGGGATTGTCCAGAATCTGAAGCAGCGAGTAGACAATCGCCACCTCCATGGCGGCAAAAAAGTCCTCGTCCTCCTGTACGCCGCAGGGAATATTCTGTTCTGCCAGGGCTTTTGTATTATGGCGCAGACGCTGTCCCGGCGAGCGCATTAAAATCACGATATCCTCCGGACGGCAGGGCCGCAGCTGGCCGCTCTCCTCATCCGTAACCAAAAACCCTTCATCCAGCAGCTGCCGTATCCGTTCCGCCACAAGACGCGCCTCCGCCAGCGGCCTGGACAGCGCTTTTTTATCGCCGCCGCGGTTCAGCGGGACGCCCAGCAGATGGAACTCCGTCTGACAGTCCTCCCGCGGCGGCAGGTACTCCGCGCCGAAATACAGCCGTTCCGCGTCGCCGTAGTCGATTTCCCCCATTTCCTGGGACATGATGGCTTCAAACACATAGTTCACTGACTCCAGCACCGGTTTGCGGGAACGGAAATTCTGGCTGAGCAGAATCTTTCTCGGGCTTCCCTCTCTGGCATTGGCGGCCTCCGGATAGATACGGTATTTTTCCAGAAAAATAGTGGGGTCCGCCAAACGGAACCGGTAAATCGACTGCTTCACGTCGCCTACCGTAAACAGGTTTTGACCGCCCTGGGAAATCGCTTCAAAAATACAGTTCTGGACCTGGTTGGTGTCCTGATACTCGTCCACCATCACCTCACGATACCGCCCGGAAATCACATGGGCCAGTTCTGTGGGATGTCCGTCCTCCCCCAGCAGCAGCCGGACCGCAAAATGTTCCTGGTCTGAAAAATCCGTCACGTTCCGGCGCAGCTTCTCCCTCTGGTACGCCGCCGAAAACGCGCCGCACAGGTCCAGCAGCGCTTCCATCGCGGGCGCAGAATGCCGCAGGTCCATCGCCGCCTCCGCAGCCGGTGTATCCAGAATCGTGCTGGCGGCGTTCATTTCCGCTCTTGCCCGGTCCCAGATGCTTTTCACACGGGTTTTCAGGTCAGGGTCGCATTTGCGCGCTCCGCCCAGCCGGGGCCAGTTGACAACGCAGTTCGCCGCCCCGTCCCAGCTCTCCGCCGCAGCCAGACGCTGCAACTG
>CAMWQV010000262.1 GCA_947176425.1 uncultured Clostridia bacterium | reverse complement strand
AAGCTGGATTGCTTGAACGCCAGCCGGAGGTCGGGCCTATTGTAGTCCTCCGCGTATGAAAGCTAAACTCGCGGGTGCCTTGGCAGTGGCGGCTGGACGACACGCCACTGCAATATGCTCAAGGCAGACCGAGCCACGGGACAGTGGAAAACGGCGAACGACGCATTCCGAGAATACAGAACGCTCATTTCTATCGTACTAAACGGGGATTGCCTAAAGCGGAACGCCGCCCATTTGCGGCTATGAGCGCCATGAGAAACGCGGCTCTGAATATCCGCCATGGTAACAGAGCTCCCGTAGTAGTCAGAGGACGGGAAAGCCGTCCACAGGGCGAAGGGGAGCAGTTTGTCTTTCAGTACAAAAGAAGGAAGGTGTGTGAGACATCATGAGAAATCCAATTGCTGTGCTGAAAAGTCTGGAAGAAAAAGCAAAACAAAAGGGATATGTGTTTGAGCGGCTCTACCGCAATCTTTACAATCCCGAGTTCTATCTGTTGGCCTACCAGAACATTGCCAAATCCCAGGGCAGTATGACGGCGGGCACAGATGGGATGACCCTCGATGACATGACGGTGGGGCGCATCGAGCGTATCATCGCCAACCTCAAAGACCACTCGTACCAGCCCAACCCGGCAAGGCGTGAAAACATACCCAAGAAAAATAACCTGAGCAAAACACGTCCGCTGGGCATTCCGTCCACAGACGATAAGCTGGTGCAGGAAGTTGTCCGTATGCTTCTGGAAGCGATTTACGAACCCGCATTCTCGACCTATTCCCATGGCTTCCGCCCTAAGCGCTCCTGCCACACCGCGCTGTCCGAAATCAAAACCACCTTTTCTGGTGCCCAATGGGTGATTGAAGGTGACATCAAGGCCTGTTTCGACAGCTTTGACCACCATGTTCTCATTGATATTCTGCGCCGCCGCATCAAAGACGAGCACTTTATCGCTCTTATGTGGAAGATGCTGAAGGCCGGGTACATGGAACAGTGGACGTACCATCACACTTATTCTGGCACTCCGCAGGGCTCTGGCGTAAGCCCCATCCTCGCCAACATCTACCTCAGCGAACTGGATCTCTTTCTGGAGAACTATCAGGAGCAGTTTACCGTAGGAGCGCAGAAACGAAAGGCGAGCAAAGAATATGAGCGGGCGCGGCGGAAATACAGGGTGCAAAAGGCGCTGCTTGATCAGACGCACACAAAAGAAACGGTTAAAGCATTCAAAGAAGCCCAGCAAAACCTACTCAATACCTTATACTATCCCCAAGCTGACCGGGACTATCAAAGCCTGCACTTCAACCGTTATGCGGACGACTTTGTGGTGGGTATCATCGGTTCCCGTAAAGATGCAGAGCAGGTAAAGGCAGATATCCGGGATTTTCTGGCGAACACCCTAAAGCTCACCCTGTCCGAAGAAAAGACAAAAATCACCCACTCCAGCGAGCTGATTGATTACCTGGGCTATCAGTTCACAGTACGCAGGAGCAGGGATGCAAAACGGGACGAGAGCGGGGTACTCCGCAGGATGTGGTACGGGAAGGTGGCGCTGTATGTGCCCCATGACAAATGGGTTCAGAAGCTGAAAGAATACCAGGCATTCAAAATCGTTGCGGGCAACGATGGCAAAGAGCGGTGGAAACCGCTCCACCGAGGGAAACTCATGCACAGGGATGCAATCGCAATCATCAGCCAGTTCAATGCGGAAATCCGGGGCCTGTATAACTACTATTCCATGGCGGAAAATGTATCAGTGCTCAATAATTTCGCATTCATCATGAAGGGGAGCTTCCTCAAAACGCTGGCCGCCAAGGGCAATACCACCTGCAATAAAATCCGCAAAAAGTATGAGCAAAACGACGTAATTTCCATTCCCTATGTAACCAAAAGCGGCCCTAAGCGTTGCGAGTTCTATCATGATGGCTTTACTAAGAAATCTGCCCTACCGTCCCTATCCGCTGACACCCTCCCGCAGTACGTGAAGTATGCCAAGCCGAACAGCCTTGCAAGACGGCTGAAAGCTGGTATTTGCGAGCTGTGCGGAGCTGAAACCAAGGAAATCCATATGCACCATGTGCGGCGGTTGAAGGATTTGACAGGCAAAAACGAATTGGAACTGAAAATGATGCAAATGCGGCGCAAGTCTATCGCGCTGTGTCCCGAGTGCTACGCAAAGACCAAATATGCTAAATAATTCCAGACTTATAGACAAATGGAGAGCCGGATACATCGAGAGATGTAAGTCCGGTTCGGGAGGGGGTTCCGCCGAAACCGCTTGCGAAAGCAAGTATGGCGCGGCGGTGCCTACCTTATGAGCTGGAGGCCCCGGACGGCTATCTGATCGATGATGCTGTCCGTGTGGTGCAGATCAACCTGGATGAGAACGCCAGCTTCGTGTTCACCAACACCCCCATGCCCGTCCTGCGGATCATCAAGACCAGCGCGGACGGCACACGGCTGGGCGGGGTTCATTTCCGCATTGCCAAAATCGAGGACGGCGCCCACTATCTGGACCGGATCACCGACGATAATGGCGAGATCAACATCGACAAGCTGGACCCCGGCGTGTATTCCGTAAAGGAAACGGCCACCACGTCCGACCACATCATTGATGTTCGGGAGTACCATGTGGAGCTGTTCGCGGGCAAGACCTCCACGCTGACCATTGAGAACCAGAAGCGGCCCAACCTCATCGTTTACAAAAATGATGCGGATACTGGCGACCCCATCCCCGGCACCGTTTTCACTGTCCGGGCGGCAGACGGCCACTCCGTGGATGAGATCGAGACTGGGCCGGATGGCCGTGCCGTGCTGGAGAATCTCCTGCCCGGGGTGTATGAGATCAGCGAGAAATCTGTGCCCTCGCCCTATCTGCCCGACGCGCCCAGCCAGCTGGTGACGCTGTACCCCAACCGGGACCACACCGCCTACTTCAAAAACCACAAGCGGCCCATCATTGAGATCATCAAGGAGAACGCGGTGACCTTTGAGCGGCTGGCCAACGTGCCCTTCCGGGTGTGGTACGCCAGCAACAATACCGCCACCGGCGAATTCAATAATTTGGGCGAGTTTTACACGGACGAAAACGGCCGCATTGTACTGGACGGCACCAAAATGGGCGAACTGAGCCTGCGGGACGGCTGGTTCCGGGTCCAGGAACTGGAGCCGCTGAAGGGCTTTGCCAAGGTGGACCCGGACACCCAGGAGGCGTTCATCCCCGCCGGTCAGGGCCACACCTTCGTGTTCCGCAACCAGCCCCTCTCCGCCATCTGCGTCTGGAAGTACGACAGCGAGCATCCTAACATCGCCATCGAGGGCGCCGTGTTCCAGATCCGTTACCTATCCGGCAACACCTCCGGCACGGGCGGCACCGTCATCGGCACCTTCCGCACCTCGGCCAACGGCAGCTTCACCGCTACCGGACTCCAGAAGGGAACGTACATCATTGACGAGCTGTCCAGCGATGGGGACCATGTGATCGACACGCCGCCCCAGACGGTGTACCTCTCCGGCCAGGAGCAGGAAGTCGTCCAAGTCTATTTCAGCAACAGCCCCATGGGCAGTTTGCTGGTGAAGAAGGTGGACGCCAACGACGGCGCCCCGCTGAGTGACGTGGAGTTTTTCGTCACCACATCGGACGGCACCGTGGTGGGCGACGCCAACGGCAAATTCGTGACAGACAGCTCCGGCAGTTTCACCATCAGCGGGGTCGAGCCGGGGACCACTCTGGTGGTGAAGGAGACCCGCGCGAAGGATGGCTACATCATGGACGATGTACCCCAGACGGCAAAGATCGGTGCCGGACAGACCGTGACGCTGGAATTTCGGAACAAAAAGCAGGGCAATCTGGTTATTCACAAGCTGTCCAGCACCGACAAGACCCCGCTGGAGGGGGTGCAGTTCAAGCTGACCTACGCGGACGGCAGGGTGGTGGACGCAGACGGCGGGAAACAGTCCTCCAACGGCCTGTACTGGACCAACGCCGAGGGGCAGATCGTCCTGTCTGGCATCACTGGCACCGTCATCGTCACCGAGGTGGCCAGCATCGACGGGTACGCCATCGACCCCAGCACCCAGACGCAGACCATCGTTGTCAACCCAGGCGATGATACGCAGCACGTTTATTTCGTGCGCTTTGTTCCTTGACAACCTGCGTAGAAATACGTAATAAAACAAGGCAGATTTTGAAAGAAATCTGAACTCTATGCTTGATTCGGCAGGGGGAGTACCTGCCTGACCCGGTGTGACGGGTTACCAAAACTCTGAATCTCCGACGTGCATCCATAGTGTCATATGGAATGTATGAAGCTCGGTAAGGAGCGGAGGCGGTATCTGAGACGGTATCGCGCCGCAGGAGGCTATAAATCGGTCATGTCCAGTATGTTTTGTTGCAACCGACATATGTCCTGAGAGTACGGCTCGAAAAAGATAGGATGATGATACAGCCATCCGCCCCCGCGTGGGGAACTGTCGCCGTTGAGGTATGTTGTCGCCGAAAACGGCAGAAAACCGTAG
>CAMWQV010000261.1 GCA_947176425.1 uncultured Clostridia bacterium | reverse complement strand
CTTTTCAGAAGTTTCAAGTCCCCATCTCCAGTTTCCTTCTCTGCCGTCCTCTCTCTGAGGAAATATGCAAATAAAACCATCTTTCTCCGCCGGCTCGCGTGTTGGATAAAATTCCCCGGTTTCCTTATTGTATAAAAAATAGTAAAACAGGTTGGGACGGTCTTCACGCAAATCATTTTCCCCGGTCTTGCGCAAATCA
This sequence comes from uncultured Clostridia bacterium, assembly GCA_947176425.1. Lineage (GTDB taxonomy): Bacteria > Bacillota > Clostridia > Oscillospirales > Oscillospiraceae > Pelethomonas. Next base: position 4,315 of record CAMWQV010000261.1, on the reverse strand, counting down.
ATTTCGCGGTATTGTCTTCCTTTGTCATCAATCTTGTTATAACGCCTGGTTATTTCCTCTGTCGGCTCAAATCCGTACCAAGAAAGCTGCAAAATATTTTTGGCGTATATCAAAATATACTCATGTGCAGCAGCAACAAATTTGTCGTCGGAGCGTCCCTTAGGGTTGCTTGTATTGGATATGATTCCAACACAATTACTTGCGCCAAAGATTTCCTCACATATTTTTTTGCCGTTGCATACTTCATTTTCATCTATTGACACAAATATAGCCCCATTTTCTGCAAGAAGATTCCGTGCCAAAAGGATTCTTTGGTAGAGCATGGAGCACCACTTGGAGTGAAAACGAGGATTGTTTTTGTTATTTTCTGCAAAACATTTATTTCCTGCCTCATCTACGCTGCCAGCGCCTGCGCTGTATTCTTCCTCATCCATCGTAAAATCATCAGGGTAAACAAAGCGATCACTTCCTGTGTTATAGGGCGGGTCGATGTAAATCATCTTTACCTTGTCCAGATAACTTTCCTGCAGCAGTTTCAGCACGTCCAGATTGTCGCCCTCAATGTAGAGATTTTCGGTAGTGTCCCAGTCCACGCTTTCCTCCGGACAGGGCCGCAGCGTTTTACGAATGGGGCGGTTCGCCTCAACAATGGCTGCCTTTTTGCCCACCCATGTGAATTCATAGGTTTCATCGCCCTCCAGCACCTCGTCAGACAGCATCTGCCGCAGCAGCACAAAGTTGACCGCTTTTTTCAAACGTCCCTGCTGATCCCGCCCCTCGGTAATGCAAGAAGGGAACAGAGCGGCGAGCTTTTCAATGTTGACCTGAGTGAAATCAGGAGTTTCCATTTTCAGCCTGTCCATTTCCTTTCCTTTCAATCTGCGCTCTTCTTCTATTATGTCAGATTTCCGCTGACTCTTTTTTCAGCCGTTCGTGCCGCAAAATATGTTTTTATTGTACCATCTATAAACACATAAGTCAAATATTGAAATGGAGAAGGTCAATGTAAAAAAATTGCCTTTGTCAGTGCCGAATAAATACTAAGAAAACAGAAAGCATCTATGTCTAGTCATAGACAGCGAGCCACAGACCTGCCGGGCAGAGCGGTTCTCTTATTCAACGGCTTCAATAGAATCCACAATACTCATTCTGCTGATTCTTCTTAATGGAATACACGTTGCTAATAAGCAGGATCCAATCGAGAGAACCGCGGCCTCTGCGATAGGGATAATGGGAACAGCGGTCAACTGAATAACATCTGTTTTTGCAGCCTCTATAAAGATTGTGCAAATATATCCCGCTATGCTTCCGATCACCGCAGCGAACAAGCCATAATAAGCGCCCTCCCACAAGAATACTTTGTACAAACTTCCTGTGCTCATACCAATAGCCCGCTGCATACCAATTTCCGCAACTCGAGTATGGATGTTGGTATAGACAGTGTTAATAATATTTAACAAGCCGATCAGCCCAACAAACAAAATCAATCCCCATGCCAGCAGCCGTATCTGCTCAAAGCTCTCCGCAAGCTGACGGTCCGTTTCCTCATAGGAGAGATATGTTGTACCGGGAATCTCTTGACAAAGCTGCTCTATAACAGAATCAAACGCCGTCCTGTCCGCTCCATCCACAAGGGCAGGCAGCATTTCGTTATACTCCGATGTTCCGGTCAACTCTGTATAGAGCTGGTCAGAAACGATTGCCTGCACACCGTTTGTGAAACCGCTGTTGCTGATTCCAACATAGCTGGTATAGCCATCCAGCGCGGCAATAATCGGAATTTCTTTCCCTGCAATCGATATAGTCTGACCGGCTTTAAAACTGGAGTGCTGTACTTCTGCATCGCCGTAACTGATTGCAATCGGGTTGCGGACAATACAGGCTTCTCCAGCTTCAACACGCTCAATGTCTTCTGCAGAAAGCCACTCGTTTGCAAAGCGGCTCAAGTAGGCGGGATTCAAACCGGCAATTTGAAAAGTTTCTCCCGGCTGTAATTCAAATCCAATCTCAATTTCTGAAACCTGATTATTTATATCCGGCAAATACATAGAAAATTGAATTGCCGCTACAGACCGCACCATTTTATTCTGCTCCACAGCATCTAAAGTATCTGCGGAAAATCCCACTGTCTCATTAACGATGGCATAATCGCCCCAATGTCCGCTCTCCATACCGCTGGCCGTATTAAGCAGAGAAGTGAATCCCTGCAAAGCGATAAAAACAGTAATACTCATAACAAGAGACAGGATTGTAATTGCTGTGCGTCCGCGGTTGCGCTTTAAGTTCAGACGGGCATAGAAAGCTTCAAAGCTGCGGATTTTCTTAGCTTCCCGGTTTCTCCGTTTGACCTTGATGTTCCGGCCCGTCATAGCTACAGCAGGAGATGCCTTTGCCGCATATCTGGCGGCAGGGATGGACGCAATAAAAGCGAAAAGCAGTGTAATAACAGCGCTTGCCAGCAGGAAAATACCCTTGCCGGAACTGTTCTCTGCAATCAACCGGTTGAGTTCTCCTGAGTTCTGCACCATAAAGATTTTTGGGGACAGCAATCCAGTTGCAGCGGTGAGAATCCCTTTGGCGGACAAAGTTCCCAGCAAAAGACCAATCGGGAGGCCAATGACACAGAGCAGCAGGATCTGAGCAGCTACAAGAAAATAAAGCTGTCCCTTTTCTCCGCCGATTGCCCGAAGGATTCCATACTGTTTGATTCGCTGTGAGACTGCGATTTTTAGAATGTTATAGATCACCAGTCCTGCCGCCAAAAGCAGCAGCAGACCCACCATGACCCCCGCTGCCAGCATAAAGGAAAAACCTTGACCGGAAAGTTCTGTATCCGCTTTTTCCGTGTTATAGCGGATTCCCAGCGCATCTAAATATGTGACATTATATAATGTGTCTAACTCGTGTATAGACAAGGAAGAAACAAGATCGTTTACTGTATCTTGAAAAGTTCCTTTATCAAATGTCCGAATATCGACATTGTAATAAAAATAGTTGTTCGGCAGCAATCTCTCCGCCGTTCCAGGTCCCACCATGCCGGAGACCATACCAAAGGTATAATTCATATAATTGCTTTCAGTGATTCCTACCAATGTGAAATCCGCAGTAAAAAGATAAGATGAAATTTCAACTCCATGCCGCAGGGCTTTAGAAAGCGAAAGTGAGATAGTATCTCCCAACTCGCCTGTAATACCGAGATATTGCAGTACATCTTCCGGCAGTGTGATTTCCAGCGGGGATTCAGGCAGACGGCCGCTTTTCAATCTGGCCTGTGATGGATAGATGTCAGTGACATCCTCATGATACTCATTCAGGCCAAGGGTAAGCACAGAATTAAGCTCTATTGAACCCAAAGTTACATATTCACCGACAAAGGACAGCCTGGGATCATTTTGCAAAACCGCCGCCTGCTCTTTACTCATCTGTACCAACGTGATATATCTATTGCCGCCCAGTGCGATAGCCTGCTGCTGCCGCATGGCAGACAGAACACCGGCAGACTGGCCGATGACCGCTGTCATCATAGTGGAAAGGATAATCGCCAGCAGAATCAAAACCGAAGTAACCCGCTGAGCCAGCAGTTCTTTCAGCGCCAACATATAGTAGTTTTTCCTCGGGCAGCCACCTCAGTCAAAGTTCCGTCCACAATAGAAAGCTGACGGTCAGCCATTGCCGCAATACGATTGTCATGCGTAATGATAACCAGCGTTTTTCCCATCTGTTCACGTACAGCTTTCAGCATTTCCATCACTTCGCCGCCGCTCCTGCTGTCCAGGTTCCCGGTAGGCTCGTCAGCAAAGATAACATCCGGCTTTGCAGCAAGAGCGCGGGCAATCGCCACACGCTGCTGCTGTCCTCCGGAAAGCTCATGGGGCAAATGGGTTATGCGGTCCTGGATGCCCAGCATCTGTGAGAGCTGCTCTACATACGCATCGTCCGGCTGTTTCCTGTCCAGGAGCAGCGGCATGATAATGTTTTCACGCGCCGTCAGCACAGGGAGCAGATTGAATTGCTGGAAAATAAAGCCGATGCGCTGGCGCCGAAAGGCAGACAGCTCTTGATCGGTAAGGCTGTAAATGTCTTTGCCGTCATAGGTCAGGTGGCCGGAGGTCGGCCGGTCCAGTCCGGACAACAGATGGAGCAGCGTACTTTTTCCGCTTCCGGATGGGCCTATGATGGAAATGAAATCACCCGGTACGATTTTCAGAGAAACCCGGTTCAGAGCAGCAACCCGGTTCTCTCCTTTGCCATAGATTTTGCAAAGTTCCTTCGCTTCGATATTCATATAAAAATACCCTCCTTATGTGGTATAAGG
>CAMWQV010000260.1 GCA_947176425.1 uncultured Clostridia bacterium | reverse complement strand
CCTCATGGCTGATGAGTCCCAGGCTCTCCATGGCCTGGCTGACAATGCCCATGCCGGTGGTCAGAGAACCCTGCTTCACCAGCATGGTCACCAGCGAGGTCATGACGACGGTAGACATGAACTTCGGCAGATAGGTGAGCACCTGGTAGACGCTCCGGGCGGCGTTTGAGCGGATCTCATTGAAAAACAGCGCCAGGATGATGGGGATGGGGAAGCCGAAACACAGCCCGTAGAAGCTCAGGATGAAGGTGTTGCGCATCGCTCTCCAGAAATCGGTGGAGAGCTGGTCTCCGCCAACCAGCAGCCGCTTGAAATACGAGAAGCCGGAAAACAGCTGCTGCGAGACGGGGATGACATCGTTGGACACCTTGAAGCAGCCCAGAAGCTCATACATGGGGAAATAGCGCCAGAACAGGAACACCAGGATCATGGGGACCAGCATCAGATACAGCCGCCAGTCCTTCAGGATGGTGGTACCTCCGTGACGCCAATAGTGCTTTTCCACGTCGTCCCGGACGGCCTGTTCCGGGCTGATCCGGTAGACTTTGGCTTCCTTGTCAAATTCAAGGAAATCCGCTGCCCTAACTTTCATAGTTTACCTCCTTTTTTATTCCTTCTCCGCGTGGATACGGAGAAGGTAATGTTTTTGATCCTCATAGACACCGTCCAGCTTTCGCGCTATCCAGATGATCACAAAAGTAAATAACAGGGAGAGGCTGTCCGTGGTAAAAAAGCCGGCCACAGCAGCCGGATCAGCCCCAAGCAGAAGGGCCGCAGCCGCTCTCCCCGCCTGCATCAGCACCTGCACCAGAATGGGAAAAACCAAAGATAGGTACCCGGTGCGCACCCGCTCTTTTCCCGCCATATACAGCAGGGGCAGAGCCAGCGCCGAAAACAGATTTCCAATGCAGTAAATCAAGAACTGTTCTCCAGTCGCCCCGGAGAAAAAGCAGAATATAAAGCCAGCTTCTGCCGCGTGGAGCATTCCCCAGACGCCCCAGCGCATATACACGATAGAGACTACCGCCGCCGCCAGGGAGACCGTAAACGGCTGCCCCGGAAACCACCAGTTGGCGGCACGCACGATGATATATTCAAAAACAGCCAGCGTCGCGCCCAGCATCGCCAGATCAATGGCGCGGTATTCCTTCCATGTGCGCTGTCGTTTCATGTGGGGACCCCCTGTTTCTGGTAATCTAAAAAATGACGGAAAATCCGGAAAATTTTTGTGATTTTTTCCTGTAGGCACAGGCCCGTAAATAATATATTATATAATGCGCTCTTCTAACGCTTTCTGTAACAATAAAAATAAGAACGCCAAAACTCGCTATAAAGGAGGAAATCTCTATGACCTGCATCGACCCGGGCAGCGATCTCCAGACGGTCTTCAATAATGCCAATCCCGGCAGCGTGATCCGGCTTGCCGAAGGAGACTACCGCGTCAAATCCGTTATCCATACGCCGGGCCTGACCCTTCAGGGAGCCGGAGCGGACCGTACCCGCATTATCTGGGATGACTACGCCAAAAAACTGGATGCCGGGGGGGTAGAATACAACACTTTCCGTACCTGGACCCTTGCGGTATGCGCTGACGGAATTGCCATGCGGGATTTGTCCGTTGTCAACGACTCCCTCCACCCGGAACAGAAAGGGCAGGAAGTCGCTCTGACCGTATACGGCGACGGCTTCACGATGGAACGCTGCCGCCTGACTTCCACACAGGATACCTTGTTTCTCGGCCCGTTGCCGCCCGACCTCATCCAGCGGTACGACGGATTCCTGCCGCCGTATCTGCGCCGGGACAAGCCCTGCCGCCAGCGCTTCACGGACTGTCTGATTGAGGGGACTGTAGACTTTATTTTCGGCTGCGGCGAAGCGGTTTTTGAAAACTGCGAAATCCGTTCGCTGGCGGACGCACGTGATATCGGGTATGCCGCCGCCCCCGCCCACAGTCTGGAGCAGACCGATGGTTTCCTCTTTTTAAACTGCCGGTTTACAGCGGAAGCAGGGGTCTCCCCCGGTTCCATCTATCTGGCCCGCCCCTGGAGGGACTACGGCCTGTGTGTATTCCGGGACTGTACGTATGAAAACCATATCTCTCCTCTGGGATTCGACAAATGGAACGACACACACCGGGATCAGACTGCCCGGTTTTATGAACAGCCGCCTGTACAGGGCAGAGCAGCTTGGGCAAAGCAGCTTACATAGACATTACAATCTCTTACATTTTTCTTACAGCACTGCGGCAGTCTTTTCTGCCGCATTTTTATATGCTGATGTCCGCTGTGCCGCGGTGGATCAAGAAACCTTTGGCGAAGACCCGCCCGCCGACCTGTTTGCCGCTGAAACGGAGCCGGATAAAATCAATTACGATCTGGCACAAACGCCGCTCCCGGCTGTCAATCGTAGTCAGTTCCGGATTACAGCATACTGACAGTTCCGAATTGTTGTAGCCGATCACACACAGGTCGCCGGGTACGGACAGACCTTTGTGTCTTGCATATTTCAGCGCCCCGGCAGCAAGAGCGTCGTTCGCGGCGAAAATGCCGTCCACATCCAAGTCCGGGAGCCGGAGCAGATGGTCGCGGGTCTGGTTGATTTGATTATAAACCCCCACGTTCACATCCCCGCAGAGTTCCAGCCCCGCCTGCGCCAAAGCGTCCCGGCAGCCTTTGCGTTTCAGGTTGGTGCTTACCGTATCAATATCTGTAAGAAACAGGATTTTCCGCCGTCCGGATGAGACCATTTTTTCCGCCGTAGACCGGGAGACCTCATAATCATCACAGACGGCGCAGCAGATATCATCCCCCCGGACATAGCCGTTGACCATAAAAACCGGCATCTGCTTTGCCGCTTCCCGAATATAATTGACGCGCTCGGAATCGGGATCGTCATCAGCGTAAACGGAGCCGATCAGCACCAGCGCATCGACCCGGCGGCGGAGCAGAGTGCTGACCGCAATCTGACAGTCCTCATAGCCGTAGCCGCTGCAGCACAGGAGACAGTTGTATCCGTAATACCGGAGACTGCGTTCCAGACACGCGACCGCCGTAGCCATATAATCATCTGCCACGTCCGGACAAACCAGGCCGATGGTTTTCAAGGTATTCATTCCCACCCGTCTGGAAAAGCCGCTGGGAACATATCCCTTTTCCTCCATAATCTCCCTTACACGCTTTTTTGTTTTTTCCGCCACGTTAGGGCTGTCGTTAAGCACCCGCGAAACGGTAGCGATGGACACGCCAGCCAATTCAGCGATATCATAGATATTCATGACAGCACCTCCGCGATCATATTTTTGTAAATTCTTACATCGGCTGTTATAATAAATATAATAAACCGTTGCAGTCACGAATGCAAGATGTGTTTTCTCACAAGATTAAAACGCGAGTTTTGTATAAAACAACAGAAAATGCCTTAATTTCCCAAATGCTATTGACAATTTTTCACCTGTATTTATAATATTGTATATGTAAGTGCTTGTATAAGAGGGCGTTTGTTGTGCGAAAAATAATGTAAGATGCCAAATATTTCTTTCAAAGCAGCGAAAACGCCAGAGCGTGAAACGTGAAATCAATCGAGGTGCTTTTTATGAGGGAGTTTATTAAGATCCATGCCGGCGATTCCGTAGCGGTAGCATTGACGCCGCTGTCCGCTGGGACTGCGCTCCAGGTTGGGGAGCAGACAGTGACGCTTTTAGAGGACATTCCCCAGGGACACAAATTCGCTCTTGCGCCAATCGCGGCGGGAGCCTCCGTCGTCAAGTACGGCGCGCAGATCGGCGTGGCAAAAGAGGATATTCCGGAGGGCGGCTGGGTACACATCCATAATATAAAGACCGGCCTGGGGGATGTGCTGGAGTATTCCTACGAACCGGACAACGATCCCCTTGTCCCTACGGACGACGTATTGTTCCAAGGCTACCGGCGGGAGAACGGTCAGGCAGCCGTGCGCAATGAGATCTGGATCATCCCCACAGTCGGCTGTGTCAACGATGTGGCCCGCGCCATCGAACGGCAGGCGCAGCAGTTCAAAACCGGAAGCATTGACGGTATTTTTGCCTTCTCGCACCCCTACGGCTGTTCCCAGATGGGAGACGATCAGGAAAATACACGGAAAATTCTGGCCGGACTGATCAATCATCCCAATGCCGGCGGCGTACTGGTGCTGGGCCTGGGATGCGAAAACAGTAACATCGACATTCTCAAGCCCTATATCGGCCAATGGAATGAAAAACGGGTGAAATTCCTGGTCTGTCAGGAGTCCGAAAACGAGATTGCCGACGGCGTCGCGCTGGTGCAGCAGCTGGCGCAGTATGTCGGGACGTTCCACCGGGAAAATATCAGCTGCGGTGAACTGGTGATCGGCATGAAGTGCGGCGGGTCCGACGGACTGTCCGGCATTACGGCGAACCCGACGGTAGGGGCTTTCTCCGACCTGCTGATCTCCAAAGGCGGCACAACCATTCTGACCGAAGTGCCGGAGATGTTCGGTGCGGAGACGCTGCTCATGGACCGC
>CAMWQV010000259.1 GCA_947176425.1 uncultured Clostridia bacterium | reverse complement strand
CTATGCGGGTGTCGTACCGTTCTATAATCTGGTTTGTATCGAACTGCCGCCGACCCCCGGAAGTGACCAGCGTAAACGTCCAGCCTTCGTTGAGGACAATCCCCTCTCTTTCGTCCCGGCGGACGCTTCGCACAAGTTCCTCTGCTCTTGCAAGGTCCTCCTTATTCTCCTCATTCCAAATGTCCGTACCGTTTGGAGCCACCAACATTGGCAGCCCAGCAAGATCGCGCTCTACGCCGATGCCCTCTATTTCCTGAATGTGCCGTTTGAAATACCAGGAACGGTAGCTGTTCCGCAGAATGCTTCTGCCCTCCGGGTTTCCCTTGCGGCTCTTGGTACGGAAATGCAGGGCCTTCTCAATTGGGATAAACACCTGCTCATAACTCGGCGGGGCGCATTGGATCAGGCCCGTCAGGTTGTCTCTTTCGTCATACTTCCATTCCCACAATGTGTCTTGGGAACGTATCGGCAGTTTACGCCATCCGATCAGTCCGTCCGTGTATTTGCTCCTGGTTTCCGGGGTGCGGGTGCTACCCATACGCCGCTTGTAGACAATTTCGTGGTAGCTCCAGCCATAGGCCAGGAAGGACAACACTTCCGATATGAAATCACTCCACGTTTCCTCCATATCGTCCATGCAGGAACTTACAAACTCGGCGGCTTCCTGATCCGCTTCACTGGGACCAGCTTCTTGGATGCTCCACTTGGCCTGCCGCATCAGCATTTCCGTAGCAAAAAGGATAGCTCCGATGACATCATCATTATCCGCCATCTCTTTGTAGACCTCAACACCTTTGCGGCCCTGCAGCTCCCGCAGAAATTCTTCATATATCCAACCTGTATTGAACCGGAACAAACCTGTTCTGCCGTACTCTCTGAATTTGTCCACCGCTTTGTATCACCCCTTTCTGCGCTAACTGCGCCAGTAGCTTTCCTTTGTCAGACTGCTGCCGCCGATATGGGAAACCGGCCTGTTCATCAGATATAAAATAGCCTGTACCGTTGCGTCAACCGTATCTTTGTATGTCGAACTGGGGAACCGCAGAAGATCGTCTATCAGGTCCGCTTTCCACGGCGCAAATTCTGGGAACAGAATATTTCCCGCTTCAAAGTACGGTGCCACTGACAAGGCTCTGTCCTCTTTGCTTCCCTTTGGATTGAATGGAATCATGCCTGGTATCGTCTTACCGAGGTAGTCGATAATGGCAGGACCGTTAGCCTTGTCCTCCACCACCTTTGCCCTTGCTTTCGGGTACTTCGCAGTCAAGTTCTTAATCGCTGTCACGCTGGTGGTGAAGTCCATCTTGTCATTGACCACATCAACGAAAAACAGCTGTGCGCCTTTTCGCGCCATGACGATTCCTGCACACTTCGCGCTTGCCTCGCTGTTCTTAAACGGTAAGTCCCACGACTGGATAAGCGTTGCACCCGCCGGAAGTTCTCTATAAGTCTGGTTCATCCATTCCCGCTTGAAGATCGTACCGCCAGCAGGCTGCGGCCGCTGTTGATACAATGCGCTCCAGTCGTAAATGCCGATCGTTGCCCGGAATTTTGACAGCTCCGTAAGCGGATATTTCCCCGTCCAGAGTGCTTCCCCTTCTGCGCGTGGGTCTCTGGGATGCCGCTGCGCCTCTGCGACTGCCGGAAGAAGCAGTACCTCCCACTGATCGGCACGCGGGTCTTTTTTTGCCAACTCCAGGAGCCGTCCGGCAAGATCGTCCTCATGCCAGCGGGTCAGGGTTATCAGGATCGAGCCGTTCCTTTCCTGCCGGGTGTACAGTGTGCTGGTATACCAATCCCACAGCCGGTCACGGTATGCGGTGCTGTTCGCTTCCTCTCGATTCTTAATCGGGTCATCAATGATGATATAGTCGCCGCCCATACCTGTAATACCGCCGCCGACACCAGCTCCACGGTAACTGCCCCTGTGTCCGGCAACCTCAAAAAAATCAGAGTTGCGCAGGGCACGGCTTGTTGTTCTTATGTTGTTCGGACGCAAACTTCCGGACAGGTACGTATTCGGAAAAAGCTCCGCATAGGCGGGACTGTCCATAATTCTTTGTACATCCCGATTCATCCGCTGCGCAAGGTCCGCTGAATAGGATGTGCTGATAATGCCTGCGTCTGGATTCCGTCCAAAGATGTACGCCGGCAGCTTGCGGCTGACCAGCTCGCTTTTTCCATGACGGGGCGGCATGAATACCATCAGCCGCCGGATTTCCTTTTTCGTGAAAGCGTCCAAATATTCGCACAACAGCCTGTGGTGCCAGTTCATCTGATACCGGTCATCGGTAAACAAACAAAACTCCGCTACAGACCGCCGTGCCTTTTCGCGGGTAAGTTCTTTTCGAAGCAGCTCCATATTTTTCGGGTTATCCTGTAAGTATTTTTCCAATGATCTCATCAAGCCGCGCCAGCTCCTCGTCAGACACTTTGCCCAGGTCGATTTGGTGAAGGGCAGCCTCACCCGCGATGGTCTGTGTACCCTTCGTCTGTTCAGCCGCCTGCTCCTGCTTGAATTTCAGCTCGTTCTTTCGCAGTTGTAATTCTTTTTTCTTCAGGACAAGTGATGGATTTTCTCCTACCGTATCCCGTATGAACTCAGCGGCCCGGACATCCCCTTTCATTGCCTTCAGCATAATGCCGGCAAGAAGAACGTCCTGATAGGTGGCGTCTTCTACGTTGACGCCAAGCGCCAGCAGCCGCGGCCTGACTATGTCCACAAACTCGCTTTCGCCGGCATCCAGTCCAGCGCCCAGCAGTGCGGTCACTGTCTGCTGCATAGTCTTTTTCCGCCGCCTGGAGGCCCCGGAAGCGATGCCGCCCTTTTGCCCGTTTCTCGCCGCTTCCTCACCGCTTCGGAACCGAGTTGCCTGCCCCTTTTTCAGGTTTTCCTCATTGGCCATACCACCACCTTCCCCCTAAAATATACCCTCGCCGTAACAGCGTGCCGTTCGTCAGATCGGCCACTTGGCTTCCATCTCAGCAGCGTCAGCCCTTGCCTTCATGATGCGCGCCTCGGCCTCAAGCGTCTCCAACTTTTTTGATTCCAGGGTGTCCTTCTCCTCACGGCCATCCGCCTTGTCCCGAAGGTGCTGGATGACGGCCCTTGTGGATCTCACCACGTTGTACCGCTTTCCGGCGGGGGTGTCCTCTTTCTTCAGCACGCCGTCTCTGGTGAGCTGGCCGATGTTCTGGCTGGGCAGTCCGAACAGGTTCGCCAGATCCTCCGTCTTACAGTAGCCGGGAGTTTCCTCGGCCTTGGGCTTTTTCGCTGTTGCCATTTTTGGCGTATCTCCTCTCAAAATGGGCACCCCGGAAACGAAAGTACCAAAAAATTTTTTTCGGTGACTGTGCGTTTTTCGGGCCTTCCGCGAGACCGCAGGGCCGGGTGGGGGCGTCACAGTACCTTTGAACGCAAAAAGTAGGCAGACAGCCCATTTTAAGACCGTCTGCAGAATGTTATTTGATTTTTGCTTTCTAAGTCACATAATCCCACGCCTTATCCCCAGCGAGTTTCTTATACGCACAGCCGTTTGTCAGCTCTCTTTCCCGACGCACCTTCCGGTTCAGATACTTCTTGTGCCGTTTGAGGGAATACTTGCTCTCTGCCCGCAGGGAGTTTGGACCTCTGCCCCTGAGCCAATTCCTTTTTTCACTCCGCTTTGAACCCGTCATTCTGTCGCTGCCTCTCTGCTGACTGCCAGAGCTTTCTCCAGAAGACTCTCATCGAATCCGAACACCCTGTAGCCCTCAACACAGGTCCGTACATAACTCTCACTGGGCAGGCCCAATGCTCTGGCCTCGTGCATGATGTAGACGAAGGCCCGGCACCTGCGCACTTTGCCGGAGCGAATGTCCCTGACAGGCAGGAGCAGCTCTTTCTTGTAGTAGAAGGCGGGGCAGCCCTCATAACGGTCCAGGGCCTGCTCGTCCGCCTCAGTCACCCGCCATGCGGCAACTGGGACGCTGGCTCCGGCCTTCGGCTCGATGGTGAGATAGGAGCCGGTCTTGCTCCCCTTGAACAGCAATTCGTAGTCCTTGATGACCGCCGTGCCGACGACTTCTGCGCCAGGACAGCGTACCCCCATCTGCGGGATATTGAGGTTACTGCCGTAAGCGAGGTAGAGTTTATTTGCCATTTTCAATCCGTCCTTTCTGAAGGTCGTTCCCTTCTACCACCTGAAACCCGCACTTGGCGGGTCAGGCGATACAGGGGCCTTGTCAGGCGGCCCTGCGGAATGCGGCGTTCCCAGCCAGGCGGCGGGTCAGGATATCCCGCGCCGTGGCGAACTCCTCGCCGATGAAGCCCAGCCGGAGGAGCCAGGTCCTCATGGCGTACTTGGGGTTCTCGGTCTGCTGGGGCTTGGGGCTGGCGCTCTTGACCGTCTTGGCCATCTGGCTGAGTGCTAGGCAGAGCTGGATGTAGCTTTTCAGCTGTCCGGCATGGAGGCCGTTTTGTTTGCCGTCCGCCGGTGCGTCAAATTGGAAAAGCCGGAACTCAATCGTGCCTTTGGTGAAGGTCGCATGGAGGTTGAGCATATAGTAGCGGCT
>CAMWQV010000258.1 GCA_947176425.1 uncultured Clostridia bacterium | reverse complement strand
AAGTACTTCACTGATGACCAGACACCGGAGGAGATCGAGGATACCATTGAACGAGCATTAGAGCTTCTTCGCTCACAGCCCCCATCTCAAAATAGATGATAGTCTCTTGGCTATGTAAGAAAGGGACTACGTTATATGTCACACTAAGGAGAACGAAAAGGACTGGGAGTGCTTCGGCACCCCCAGCTTTCTTTTATCAGCAGCAGTATGGCTACAGATTTGCGGTCAGCGTCTGGTACATCTTCATCAGCACCGCTACACAAGCCGGTTCAGAGTTCAGCTTACCCCAGAAGCCGTAAGCCTGCATCACGGCCCTGTCGTTCTGCTGGTGGGCCTTTCTTAGCTCTGGTGGCATGGTTGTCTCGTCGTAGAGATCGGCGAGACTGACTTCTCCGTAGAGGACGCGGGCATCCGGAATGGCCTTTTGGTTCATCAATGCCACCCAAACAGCAAAGGTACGGTCGGTACAACGGTACAAATACCACGGTACGCTCCGCTATGGCTTTATTGGGAACTGAAACGATCTGAGAATACACTCAAGGTGTATAAGGTGCATAGTTCATCGCTAATGTCTTCGAGTTGTTGACGAATGGCTTGCATCCTTTCGTTCGGAAAAATCGGCCAGTTCACGGACTGTCGTGCTGCTGATTGCTGCCCCTTCATTGAACATTCAATGAACTCTTGCACCAGTTTCGCATACTGCTCCATTTTATCAAATACCTTCTTTTTGACCGCAGGGTCCTTAAATTCTATCTTCCCATATCTACTCGGGAACAGGACACTTTCGTCCACACCTAGCCAGCCTGTATCGACATAATTCACTGGCTCTATCATCAAGGAACGGCGCAACTCACTCAACTCTTCGATTTCAGCCCGAAACTCTCCCTCAGCTGTGGGCATTATCGTTATCGCCTGCGTAGTAGCGTCCCATTTTATCTCTGCCCAACTCTCCTTGACAATCTTCTCAATGAAGGCATCTGTAATCTTTTTAGCATATGAACGACCTTCGTTATTGTCCACGCAGGTTGTGTATAGAAGAACCCTTGCAAAGAAGTCGGGGACATTGAATGTAGTCTGCTGTAGTAGCTCGTCTCTATACATTCCCAGGTATTCTCTGAAACGTTCTTTGCGCTCATCTCTAATAGTTTTATCCTCGGAAATGATATAAAGGGTTGCCAATACAGCCTTTGCAACTCTATCATCCTTGATAAAAGGCATCACTTTAGATTTGAACCGTTCACGGGCAACTGCCAGCGATGGCAGTTGTGTATCTTTTAGTATTAGTGGCCGTACACACGATAGCAATTTGCTTACGACCGATTTGTTGCCTTCCATGCCGTCTGGATCATCAACAACATAATTCAAGTCGCTTGCCAAACTACTATTCTGCCTGTCAACAACCCACGCAATCCTTGGCACGAACTTGTCTTGTGGCAAACCCCGTTTACATAGGTTTAGGATGTTGGCAAATACACCAAAGCAAAGAATCATATCAGCCCTCCAATTGTAAAAAATGTAAATCCCGCTCAGGCAACTCCGAGGCAACGACAAGGCACCCATGCTGTGATACAATGCATTCAATCCAAGCCAATTCCGGCGTGGGCCCCGTCGGAGACGGTTTCCGAGCCGCAGTCAACTAACCTGTGGCTGAACAACGCGGGATGACCGGACACCCCGCCATACAGACAATCAAAACAGGAGGAACATATGTCCAATTATATCACGCCCAATACCATCAACATTTTAGGTGGCGGGCAGGAAAGAACGTCTCAGATCGAATACCAAACTCCACCTACTCCCAAGCCATCACGGTGGGAGAAGTTCAAGGCGAAAGCGAAGTGCGTCTGGAGCGCAGTCATGGAGGTCGCAGAAGGGATCAAGGATAATATTATGCCCATCATCGCTGGCGTGGGTACTTTCCTTGTCAACTGGGCAACCTTCTGCCGCTGGAACCATAGTTGCGATCAGCAGAGGAGATGTGCCGGGTGAGTACTATAAGTCCCCGCATCGACGGGGTGAGAATCAGTAACTTCGATATCAACATCCATCGGATGGTCAATATCCACGATAGCCCACAAGGGGAAGGTGTCCCTCATGTTGAGATTTCTCTAGCTTTTGAGAAGGGAGAGCCCAGCAAAAAGGTGAGGGTGGCTTTGTCCGAATTGGCTTCTATCAGATGGACCACAATAGATTACCGCGCCAGCTTCAGCCCAGATTTTGCGGTCGCAACAGCGAACCGCTATGTCGTTGACGCAATACGCTCATCGCTTGATGAGCTTCCGATAGCCGAGGTTTATCAACTGAGCCATCCTGGTCTATATAAAATCACTGGCAGGCCCGTTTTCTGTACTGGTGGGGAGGTCATCCGGCCTCCCACCAGTACAGAGCAGGAGCCTGAAATCGAATGTGAACCGATGACCCAACGGCTGGACATTGATCCAGAGCTTTCTGAAACGGAGGCTGCTGCTGAGATGCTGAACCTCATCAGCTTATTCCCTGACCCTGGGAGGATTATACTCTCACAGGTGCTTGTGGCACTACTGCGGCAAGCGTATGAAGATGCAGGGAAATCTCCGGCCTTCTGCGTGTTTCTGTATGGGCACACTGGCACCCAGAAGACAACCATTGCCAGCTTCCTTACCCAGATTTACAATCGTAACGATGGAATTGCAGAGCTGACACGGTTAAACGCCAGCTGCGCCGCTGCCGTCGAAATGTTGATGGACACGACTGACCAAGTAAAAGTCTTCGATGACCTGTTCCCGGCGGCCTCCCCGCAGGTTCGTAAAGGTCAGGAAAAGGTACTAGCGGAGATTACTCGGTACATTGCGGACGGTACGATCCCGGCCCGCATGAAGGGACGCAAGGTGCGTGAAGGTCGTCCCATGTGTGGACTTCTCTTCACCGGCGAATATCTCATAGGGGAAGGCTCCGATGCCGCCCGTCTCCTTCCGGTCAAGATGACGAAACCGGATACATCCGCCCTTAGCTATTTCCAGGCGCGACCGCTTATCGCATCTACGTTCTATCACAATTTCATTGTGTGGTTCATCGAGAATTACGATGGGGTCGTCGCCTATCTGAAAGAATGGCTGGACGAGTACCGCAAGACCGATTTGGGCGTACACGACCGACTGCGCGAAGCTCACTTCTTCCTTAACACAGCGTACTCCCTGCTGCTGGAATACTGTGGAGAGAAGGGCGTTCTGGAAGAGGCCGATGTGCGGAGATTCCACAGTAGCTTTGTTGGGCTGCTCATCCAATTAGTACGGGCGCAAAACGAACGTGTCTCTCCGACGGCCACCGAAGCCTCCACACTAGGAAACGTTCTGGAACGTATCGGGGAACTATATCGAAGTGGACAACTGTCCATTGTGGACAACAAACGCCAGTTTGACGACCACCAGCACGACGGTGTTACACACAAAGGCTATCTATGCTTGCGCCCACAAGCCCTGTCCCGCTTTTTTCCGAGCAGCGACATCAATGACATCGCTCACGAGTTGGATGCCCAGGGGGCGCTAGATAAAGGCAAGGATGGCTACAAGAAGAAAATCTCTGCCGTAGGTGGCAAGCATTTCTATTGGGTACCCTTTAGCAAGCTACAAGGTTCTACACGATGAAGGACGGTGAGAGCTGTGAGTGAAGCGGAAAACACTTCTCGTCAAATTATACCGGAGGAGCGTTGGACTGTCAAGACGCAGATTTCCAGTAAAATCAGAGTAACAGTTCATGTGCCGGAACATCTCCATGAGCGTGTCCGGCAACAGAAAATCAACCGTATCTATGATATTTTGAAACCGAACGTATCACGTTGATGTTGAGATGTAGGTCGGTATGTGCTATACTTGAAGTAGGATAGCGCATATCGGCCTGTCTACTTTGGGAGGTTGATATTGTGAAGAAGATAACGGCAGTTTATGTACGCCGCTCGGTGAGCGATAAGGACAAGGATAACAATTCCCTGTCTATCGACAGCCAGAAAGCGGACTGCATTAAATCTTTAGGTGGTGAGGAAGAATACCGTATCTATTGTGACGATGGCAAGAGTGGTAAGGACATTGAGCATAGGCCAGCGTTCCAACAGATGATGGCCGATGCAAAGGAGGGCTTGATAGAGCGCATCATCGTGAAGAAGTACGACCGATTCAGCCGCAATATGAGGGAGTATCTCAACGTGACGGACCTGCTCGATAGCTACGGCGTTAGCGTGGTTTCTCTAACAGAGCCGTTCAATACGGCCACGAAAGAGGGACGCATGATGCGGAATACCCTGCTGAACTTCGCTGAGTTTGAGCGGGAGACGATAGCGGGGCGGGTTGCGGATGCCTACAGCACACGGTCACTGGAAACAGGGTTCTATCAGGGTGGCAAGGTGTACTACGGCTACGTACCGGAGCGCAGGACGGTCAACAGCAAGAATGGTTCTGTACTGGTTCCGTCCGATAAGGCCGATGTGGTTAGGATGGCCTACCAGATCTACAAAGCCCCGGAAACCTCACTGGCTGATGTTCTCTCCTATTTCCGCAACAACGGCATTGATGTCAACAGGACAGAACATA